>CAZKNE010000008.1:0-17930 GCA_964554005.1 uncultured bacterium
CCCTCTGTGCCACCGTACTCATCAATCACTACCGCAAGGTGCGCCCGCTTCATCACAAGCAGCGCAAGCAGGCTATTTGCTTTCTTGGTCTCCGGCACTAGCAGCGCTTCTCTTGCAAACTCTTTGATCTTTGAGCTTCCAGCTCCAGAATTGGCGGCTTTGATCAGGTCCTTTGCCAAGACTATTCCGTCTATTTTGTCGATCGAGTCAGAGAAGACCGGTATTCTTGCGAAGTAACGGTCGCGAAGTGCACTTGTGGCCTCGGCGGCGGTGGTCTGCTCCGACATAGCAAACACCTCTGTCCGAGGCGTCATGAGCTCCTTCGCCGCTAGACGTCGCAAAGCGAGTATTCGCTGCATCATTTGAGCCTCATCGTGCTTGTAGATGCCCTTGGCAACGCCATCCTCGATAAGACTCTCGAACTCCTCGTCGGAGAACCCCCTTTGCTCCCTGTCGCGAGCGCCCTCGTTTGAGCCAAGCAGAACACTTGTTATGCTTTGAACTAGCTTTCGCACTGGTTTAAGAGCTCTGTAAAAGAATCTCAGAGGATGAACTGCTGCGACCGCAAAATCGCCAGGATACCGCAGAGCGAGCGATTTGGGCGTCAGTTCCCCAAATAAGACCAGCAACGTAAAGGCAATGCAGAACGCGACGGGCGTGCCCACTGGCTTGCCGAGTAGTGGGACCACAATCGTGGCTGTTACAGATGCGAGCGCGACGTTCACGAACTCGTTGCCAATTAGAAGTGTCGTGATCAGGCCCGGCGCGTCCGCCAGCAGAGATTCTATCGCCTTTTGTGCCCTCGCCTGGCTTTTGTGGTGACGGCCTACTCGCCGCCGGGAGAGATACAGCATCGCCGCCTCGCTGCCTGAGAAGAAGAACGAGAGTAGGAGAAGGAATACGACCGTTACTATTTGTGCGGACACGGCCTCATTCCGGGGGTGTTGCCCATTATTAAATCTCTAGTCTGAGTCGCTTGCGGCGCGATTCTCTCAGCTTTCGATAGCGCCCGATGAACCAGGCGAGTATGAAGTATCCGGCGAGTGATGCGATTGTTGCGGTTATGAAGTTGCCGGCGAAGTAAGCCTTCGCTGCTTCCTTAGAACCGCCGAACACCTCTGTGAGAGAGAAATGTCTGAACGTTGAGGCGTTGATGTTGAGGTCGTAGCCTAGAACGACGGACCCTACGTAGGTCCCGAACATGTAAAATGGCACAAAGGTGAACGGGTTGGAGATGAGCGTGCCGACGAACGCAGCGATCTTGTTGAGCCTGAAGATGAGAGCACAAAAGAGCGCCATCCCAGTCTGGAGACCGAAGAAAGGCGGCGTAATTGGGGACATCCCCCAGAACATGCCTATGGCGAACGCTGCCGCCGTTCGCTGCGGGCTGTCGTGAAGATGCAAGAGCCTAAGAAACGTCACCTTGACTCTTCGCCACGAGACCCTTTTCACGCTCAGTGCCCCTCCTCTTTCCTGCTGAAATGGTCAAAACCTGTGAATCCGCCGGACGGCCTGCCGTTCTTATCCAGAAAGACAAGTCCTTCCGAACTCGGAGCGATGCGGCCAATCTTCGTGATTGGGCATAAGTTATTTGTCTGAAACAAGCGATGCAGCCTCAGCTCGTCAGACTGATGCACTGTAAAAAGCAGCTCATAATCCTCCCCGCCAGATATCGCCAGCTGCAACATATCACTCTCTTTAATCGCTACACTCCCCGGTACCCTATCGAACACCGGGATGCTGTCAATCTCGATCACTGCCCCGACCTCGCTCTCACAGCAGACCTCTCTCAAGTCTGAACCTATCCCATCACTTATATCGATCATCGAGGTGCATATCCTCGCAGCTACCAGCGCCAACGACTCCTGCGCTCTGATTGGAGGTGCGAAGAACCTCGATAAGAGTTCAGTCTGGGCCGCGTCATCTCCCCGCAACTCGGCCATATCATCTCTCAGAAACGATTCAGCCTCGGCCAATGCTCCCTTATCCATCCGGCCTCCGAAAAGGCACTCGGCAGCAAGCGCAGCACCGCCCAAGCAGCCTGTAACGTAGATTGCGTCGCCGATCTCTGCCCCCGCCCTCGTGATCGCAGCGCCCGAGACCACATGGCCAGTCACAGTCATATCGATAAAAAGCTTGTCTGACCTCGTGATGTTCCCACCGACTATCGAGGCGCCAAAACGGCCTGCCCCTTTGAGCATCCCCTCGAACAGGTCCTCGACGAAGATAGGATCAGTCCGACTCGAAAGTCCCAGACTCACGAGGCACGCCTGTGGCCTCGCACCCATTGCAAATATGTCGCTGATGCTCGACAGCAGCGATTTTAAGCCCAAGAGAAAACCTGTGGCCCACTCGAGCCTGAAATGAACGTCCTCAACGATAGCGTCCGTTGATATCACGAGCGCCTCGCCGGGGGGTTGGGCGATGATGGCTGCATCGTCGCCTGGCCCGACAATGATCCCCTCGGAGGGAGCGCCTTTCGCAAGTCTCTTTTTTATGAGCGAGATCAGCTCCTTCTCGCTGAAGCGCATTCCTCACCTACCGCAACTGACCGAGTCTGATTGCTCAGGCCAATGATTGTAGTCAGGGGCCCGGCTGCACATAACGAGAAGACCGGCATGAGGCTCCTCTGCCTGTGGCGGTGCTCCGATTCCGACGCCGAGAGGTACAGCACGGCACAGCTGCTCACGTCACATACACACCCAGCAAGCCAAGTTGAGAACAACCGCGCCCGCTCAACCTTTGTTGGGTTTAGCGTCTTCCGTGGATTTGGGCGACGCAACCAACGGGAGGTTGAGCTCCTTGCGGAGGGCGTTCTCGATCTCAATCGCGATGGCCTTGTTTTCCTTGAGGAATTTACGAGTGTTCTCGCGGCCTTGGCCGATCCGCTGGTCCTTAAAGGAGAACCAAGTCCCGCTCTTTTGGATTATGCCATGGTCAAGTCCCATGTCGATGAGTGTTCCCTCCGTGGAGATGCCCTCGCCAAATATGATGTCGAACTCCACCTGCTTGAAAGGAGGCGCAAGCTTATTCTTGGCGACCTTGACGCGAGTTCTGTTGCCGACAATCTCTCCGGCTCCGGCCTTCAGCGACGCAATCCTTCGTATGTCAAGCCTCATGGAGGAGTAGAATTTGAGTGCCTTGCCGCCGGTGGTCGTCTCGGGATTCCCGAACATGACACCGATCTTTTGCCTGACCTGATTGACGAAGATAACGCATGTCTTGGTCTTGCTTATTGCCCCGGTGAGCTTCCTCAGCGCTTGGGACATCAGCCGAGCCTGAAGCCCCATCTGTGGGTCGCCCATCTCGCCCTCTATCTCGGCCCGTGGCACCAACGCCGCGACCGAATCAACGACGATAATGTCAACAGCAGTCGAGCGGACAAGCGTATCGACAATCTCAAGCGCCTGCTCCCCAGTATCAGGCTGGGAAACATAAAGCGAATCCATGTTGACGCCCAGCGCCTTTGCATAGGTCGGGTCAAGCGCATGCTCAACATCGACAAATGTCGCCACGCCCGAACGCTTCTGCGCCTCGGCCACAATGGAAAGTGCAAGCGTGGTCTTGCCCGACGCCTCCGGCCCGTATATCTCGACCACGCGACCACGAGGCACGCCACCGATTCCCAGTGCAAGGTCGAGCGCCAGTGACCCGGTCGGTATAACTTCTATGTCCATGAGAGCGCCCCTCTCACCCATGCGCATGATCGACCCCTTGCCGTAGGATTTCTCTATCTGCGTTATCGCGTTTCGGAGTTTCTGTTCTCTATCATCCTGCTTGATCGTCATTGTATTCCCTTTCTGTTCAGATAAGTCCAACCTCGCTGTTGTCGCCTAACACAAATCGCAGCGCCTTGGGCTTGGCATTGCTCCTGCCTATACTAACGTTCCGCCCGATCAGGCTGTCCTCAACCCTGAACCCAATGTTCTCAAGCACGCAGTTGGCAAGGACAACGCTGTGCTCGATCTCCGAGCTGATTATCTTTGTGTCATGATAGATCGACGTGAAAGAGCCAATATAGGAGTCTATTATCTTAGTATTCCTGCCTATGATCGCAGGACCACGAACTACACTGTTGCGCACCTCACATCCCGCCGCGAGCATTACCTTCCCGACGAGCTGCGAGTTCGCATCAACGTGGCCATCAAGCCTCGGCTCCAGCGAATCAAGCACCAGCCTATTCGCCTCAAGCAGGTCCTCAACATTGCCGGTGTCCTTCCACCACCCTGTAATCGTGTGTGGCGCCACAGTGTAGCCCTTGTCTATGAGGTATTGGATCGCGTCGGTGATCTCCAGCTCGTTGCGGAACGATGGCTTGATGTTCCTGGCTGCCTCGAAGATGTTCTTGTCAAACAAATATACACCGACCAGCGCAAGGTCGCTCTTGGGGCTCTTGGGCTTCTCCACAAGCCTAATTACCTTGCCGTCCTCGAGCTCCGCCACGCCAAACTGAGACGGGTTCTTCACGTGCTCCAAGAGTATCTGAGCGTTCGGGACGTCCCTCTTGAACTGCTCCACGAAGCTCGCAACCCCCTCTACGATGAGATTATCCCCTAGATACATTATGAACCTGTCCTGACCGAGAAACTCCTCCGCCGTTAAGACTGCATGCGCCAACCCAAGTGGCGCCGGCTGCTCAATGAACGTGAAACTCGCACCAAACCTCGAGCCATCACCACAGGCGGCCATTATCTCGTCCTTTGTATCGCCCACGATGATCCCAATGTCGGTGATGCCTGCCGCGACGATCGCCTCAATCCCATAAAAGAGGATCGGCTTGTTAGCCACAGGAATCAGCTGCTTGGCGTTTGTATATGTTATTGGCCGAAGCCTGGTGCCCGTCCCGCCGCTAAGTATCAGACCCTTCATCCGCTCTCTCTTCCCCAGTTGTGCTGGCCGACGCCAATGGCGCTACAATACAATCTCGCGATTATCCTAAGATATTCGCTTGTCAAAAGCCACACAAGCTTTGACATCTCACAAGCTCGCCGCGGATAAACCGCAGGCGCCCCATTCAGGGACGATCAATCAGACAGAGACACCACGATCGGCTGGCTGCCGGGTTCGCGGGGCAATCTCTCGGCGGCTTTATGGTCCTCCGCCCAGAGCCAGGCGGTGATTGCCTCCTTGATGTTCTCCAGGGCCTCCTTCTCGTCTTTGCCCTGTGAGACACAGCCGGGAAGCGCGGGGCATTCAGCCACAATCCAGCCATCCTCGGCCTTCTCAAGTCGAACGTGAAAGATCATCGGCGACTCCTGTGATCAAAACTGCACGATAATTACCGAGCCAAAAGTGTAACCAAACAAGCCCGGTATCGTCAATGGGTGATAGACCGGCAGGTCGAGGCGAGAGCGTGGGCAGGTGCAAAGACGAAACAGCAGGTCCTGTTTTTCTATTCGTATTCCTTCGTGGCTACTTCTTCTTGTCGATCTCGGCCAGTAAAGCGGCGAACTCCGCGTCCCGACCGAACATCGACGCGCCGTCATGTGGCTTACACCCATCACTTTCGCCATCTGGCGAGTGCTCCAGTGGGTTGAGGCATCCGGCTTGCTCAGCAATGTTGCCTCAACAATCGCCTCGACCTTGTCGGCTCCATAAGTGCGCTTACACCCTCGGCGGGGCCGATCTCTCAGACCCGAAATACCCTCTCTAGCAAAACGAACACGCCAAAGTGAAACCGTCTGAGGGCTTGCGCCCAGCCGTCATCGCCAACGGCCTCGCGCTCACCGGCGACTCCGCCCCGGATGCGATGTAGTGGAATCGCACTATTGAAACCGGAAACATTATGATATATTTAGAGTGTCTATCAGCTCATTGAAACAAAAGGAGGCAAAGAGATGAAAGCAACTATTGTTGTGTCCATCATCCTTGCGGTCTTTGCCTCGCTGTCGATCGTGGTGACCGCGTGGCCATCAATCACAATCTACACGGACGCTGATACCTATCAGTCCGGCGACACGATCGAGGTCAGCCTTTCAGCAGAGAACTTCGGACAGGGGATGTCGGTCGCGGTTTATATCGGCTTGATCAGGCCTGAAGGCTGGATCTACACGCTAAGCCCCTGGGGCCAGAGCGGCTGGTCAGGGAACCTTGAAGCGTGGATTCCTGACATATACGTGCCCAGCCCATTCAACATGAATCGCACGCCGCTCTGGTGGTTCGATGTGCCCTCCTCTATGCCGCCAATCAGCCAACCGGGCACTTACAACTTCGCGGCGCTTCTGACTCGTGTGGGCAGCTTCGACGAGTGGGTCTGCAACGCCAGCCTCGCCCCGTTCACAATTGGCGGCGTGGACGCACCAACAGCTTACATAGACTCCATCTCTCCAAATCCTGCAACTCAGGGCTATCATGTTGTGGAGTTCTATGGCCACGGCGAGGACGACGGCTCAATCCGTGACTACAACTGGCGCTCAAACATTGATGGTTACTTGGACGATGAAGACCACTTCTCTATGTCCGCTGACGACTTGTCTGTGGGTGTTCACACCATCTACTTTAAGGTCAAGGGCAACGATAACAATTGGTCAGCAGAGGCCTCGCACCAGCTGACCATTGAAACCGCTGGGGCAACTGGTACAGTTAAGGGTTATGTCTATGAAACCGGGACCAGCACGGCCATCTCTGGCGTTCTAGTTAGCATTGGCTCAATCTTTGACATTACGGGTTCGAGCGGTTTCTACTCCCTGCGAATAGTCCCTATTGGGCAACGGACAATCAACGCCATGGCCTACGGGTATCAACCTTACGACGCAAGCATCTCGGTGTCAGAAGGGCATAATTTGCACGACGTATACCTCACGGCGGCCTCTACGGCGACCACCAACCTCCAGGGCACGGTCACGGACTGGGATGACCAGCCAATTCAGGATGCTCGCGTCGAGGTTGCTGGAATGTTTGAATACACTGACGCCAGGGGACACTACCAGTTCCCCAATGTGCCGCAGGGCAACCAGATATTGACCGTTACAGAGGTTCCTGAGTGTCACGAGGGTTATAGCAGTCAGATTTGCCTATACACGGCAGAGAAAACATATGATGTTTCCCTATCCCTCAGTAACTTGCCGCCACTCCCAAGATTCACCGCCGAAGCAAAGGGCCTTATGCTAAACATCCTATCGTGGGACGAATTGGACTGCGCCATCGGATATAATATCTATGTGAGTTATGACAATGGCGCGCACAGCGAAAAACTGAACGTAGAGCCGGTTGACAGCAGCGAATTTGAGCACACCCTCTTTAGCAACTGTGACGATATGTCATATGCCGTTTGCGCCATTGCGTTAGATGGGTCCGAGGGGGAGCTCACCGACTGGCAGAATGTCATTCCCATCAGGGGAGGAGAAATAACCGAGGACCTCACGATATCCGGACAGATTTACCTTACCAGCGATTTGACGATAAGCGAGGGCGCGGTCTTGACCATTCTGTCCGACTCCACGGTTCGCCTTGGCAAGGGACCCGGATATCCCACGACCGAAATAAGTGTCTATGGTGGGCTGATAGCCGAGGGCGATGCCGAGAACCCCATCATCTTTGAACGCCTCGTTCCCGATAAAGCATGGAAGAGTATCTCCTTCTGGGATAGCGCCGATGACGACCAATGTCGACTTATCCATTGCTTTATTACTGGCAGTGGGGGGAAATATTACAGTGGTTATAACCGAGGCGGGGCCATATTTTGCTTTAGAAGTTCCCCGACGATTGAGAAGAACACAATCACGGGTAACTCCGCAGAATGCGGCGGCGGGGTATGGTGCTACGAAAGTTCCCCGACCATTGAGAACAATATAATCACGGACAACTCCGCGAACTACGGTGGTGGGATATTCTGTTACAACTGTTCGCCGACAATCAGCAACAACATAATCTCGGGCAACTCGGCGGCGGGAGGGTGGCGTCCAGCGGGCGGTGCGATATACTGCTACAAGAGCAGTTCGCCGACCATCACAAACAACACTATCACGGGCAACAGTGCCAACTACGGCGGTGGCGGGATATACTGCTCGGATAACAGTTCGCCGACCATCGTGGACTGCATCATCTGGGGCAACGGTGATGACTTGGATGGCTGCTCAGCAACCTATTGCTGCATTGAAGATATGGACGATGGCGAAGGCAACATCCACTCAGACCCGATGTTTGTAACCGGACTGTGGGGAGAGTATTACCTTGACCCCGATAGTCCTTGTGTGGATGCCGGCAGCCAGTCAGTAAGCGCGACCGGTCTTTCCAACCGAACAACCCAGACGGACGGCACGCCGGACAGCGGGACGGTCGATATGGGTTACCATTATCCGATTCCGTAAGGAGTTGGCGGTTCCTCCATCCTTCCGCCTTCATTGCTAGCGGACAGGCTAGAAAGCCCGTCACGTTTTGTCAGAGCGAAAGCGCCTCCTGCTTCTTGTCCGCGCGCTGCTTGGACCACCGCCGGTAGTCGCGCAGGTTGAAGTCCTTACGCGAGTTAAGGGTGCCGCCCATCGCGAGGTCCTCAACACCACACAGGGGGAAGCTGCATGTCAGGCACGCACCGGTGCAGGCGGCGGCCGGGCCAAATCTTGGCCGTTTACTGCCATTGTGGTCGATGTAATAGCCAAAGCTGCCAGAAAGATCGCGCACATAGATAGGAATGTCGATGCCCTCGCAATTCTGGCAGCCGGTCATGAACTCGGCGTTCATGCCGCGGCTTTTCACTCTCTTGAGCTTGCCCGAAGCCGTCTTGACCATCGTCTCAGTGCTCACGTTCTCAAACTCCATGCACAGCGCGAATGAGAGCCCGTTTTGCATGCAAAGGTCCCTCAGGTAGGAGAATAGCTCCCGGCGGTAGTCAATGTGAGCGTGCAGCGAGCCATCTATCCGGTCTGTAAAGAGCTTCTCGTAACGAAGCCTCGGCGCAGGGTTGAGCGAGTAGAGCATCTTCAACATCTCGCTCTTGCTGTGGATGGGGATATCGACGCAGCTTGCGATGATATGGTCTGCGCCGCAGAGCTTCGCCCGTTCAACGAGGTGCTTAAGCTCGCGCCTGTCGTCGGTTATGAACGGCAGGATGGGGTCGATGCGGCAGACGGTGTGGATTTTCTGCCGGCCCTCGCAAGGCCACGACGAGAGCCGAGTAAGGTTGTAGAAAAGGTCATCGGTCGAGACGCTCGAGCCCGGGGACAGCCGCCTCCTGAGTGCGTCGTTCACGGTTGTGATGGAGACCTGGGCGAATGAGTGCTGATTCTGGGCGAGAAGACGTATCACCTCGTCGGGGATAATGCCCTTGGTTACCACGTCGATCGGGACCCCTCGTTCAGTGAAGACGCGGACTATCTTCTCGGAGAGCCTATATCGAGAGTTGACCGGCTGAAAGGGGTCCGTCACTGGCGACAGGTAGCCGCAGGCCGCCACATCAAGAGAATCGAGCTGCCTCGCCACGTTGGCGTCCATATCCTTGAAGACCGTAAACAGCCCCGTCTGCCGATACAGTTTGAAATAGCCCCAGTTTATGGCGTTGGCGTAGCAGTAGAGGCACGCGAAATCGCAGCCGTTGTATGGGTTTACAAGCATCCGCTCGGCGGTGCACTCTCGTTTGCCAGGCCACCAACCGTGCAGCTCCTTTTTTGACGAGACTACGATGTGCGGCACCGGCTGCCGAAGGACAGGCATCTGCCTCGTCCTGCCGGCTATCGTTAGACTAACGCTCCTCATCTTGCGCAGCGAGCCGACGCGCGAGCGCTAGCTCCGCCTCCTTGCCGTTCACCTGGCCGTCGAGCTTCGCCATCAACACATTTCTGAGAATCTGACCCACAATCGGGCCCTCGCTAACGCCCATGCCCTTGATGTCATCGCCGTTGATCTCCAGTCGCACCTTTTGCAGGAGCGACCAATACCGCTCGAACACCATATCGCTGGCCTTGGCGCCCCCTGAGGCAACGATCACGATTGCGGCCTCGGCCGAAATGCCGGAGAACAGCTGCCAAATCTCGCTGTCCCGCGCGTTTTGGAGCCCGTCAAGCTTGGACAGAATCTCGCTCTGGCGTGTTACGAACTCCTCGACGATTGCGGCCTCATTTCTGTCCAGATCAAAAATCGCCAGCGTGCTGGGCAGCTTCTGTTCGGGCACGTTTCCCATGAACAAGAGCAACCTGACCAGCCATTTCCGGTAGTCTTCGGGCAGGCCGTCTTTCGTGGCCTCCTCGAGCCTCTCGAGCCGCTGGAGGATGGGAAGCGCATTGTGGAACAAGGACAAGTATGGCGAGATGGAGCTCAGAACCGATAGCTGAGCCAGGTCCCAGACAGCGCCCCACGGCATCTCCTCGACAAAAAGCGACCTCAGCTCGTCGGTCAGTCTGTGAGGTGAAATGGTGTTGAAGCGGCCGTCGCAAATGGCATCTTCGGCGAGCTCGAGCGTTGCGTAGTCAATGACGAACTTGAACCGGTTGGCATACTTGATCGCCCTGATGATTCTGGTCGGGTCGTCCACGAGACTTCTCTCGTGCAGGACTCTGATCAGGCCGATCTCAATGTCCTTGAGCCCGTTGTGTGGGTCGAGAACCTCCCCAAACCCCTCCGGCGCAAGCGAGGCGCAGACGCAATTGATGGTGAAATCTCTCCGCCTCAGGTCCTCCTCGACAGTGCCCGGCTGCACCTTGGGAAGCGCACCTGGGCTGTCGTAGGTCTCGGTCCTCGCCGTAGCGATGTCGATGTGAAAGCCGCCCGCAAAAGGGAGCGTTGCCGTTGCGAAGTCGCGGTTGAAAACGGGCCGCTCGACGGCATGAACAGCCATCTCCTCGGCAATCTGCATCGCATCGCCCTCGATCACGACGTCTATGTCGAGACTCCGCCGTCCGAGCACGATGTCCCGCACGAGGCCGCCCACGACGAAAGCACGCGCCGAGCGCTCGATAGCGGTCTTGCCGAGCAGTTCAAGCAGCTTTAGCACAGCGCCGGGCAGCGACGAGTTCATCAGCGGCAGAACGTCATTGATCTTGGAGATGCCAGACCTACTCCGCCGAAGCGGCTGCGAAGGCCGGGCCTGTGTATTCCTTGACTGTTGTTTGATCATCGCTTTTACTTTCATGGGAAGTTGCAGTGAGCATCACTATATTTTGAACAAAGTATTTGTGCCACCACAATATGTCAAGGACCGCGGCGTGCTGATTGTAGATGCAAACCTCGAGCTGGCAGGCTTTGGTGAGGGCCTGAGCTCGATCCGAATCAAAGGCGCACAGATTGAGAGCATCCGCACCTCGTCCGGGAGCAAGCTCGACGACGACGATGTGATCGACGCTCAGGGTAGGACCGTTCTCCCCGGCTTCATAGATGCCCACGCCCACCTTCTCTCCGGGGAGTTTGACGCCCTGACGGTCGATTTTAGCGCAGCAGCCGACGTGGATGAGATGCTCACGATGGTCCAGCAGAAGGCCGCCGAACTGGAGCGAGAGAAGTTCGTGGTCGGCATCAACTGGGACGACTCTAAGGTGCGAGGCATCGAGAGATTGAACCGCGAGCTGTTGGACGCAGTCGGCGTCCCGAATCCTGTCTTCCTACAGCGAGTCTGCGGGCACAAAGCTTTTGTCAACTCACGTGCGCTCGAGGTCCTGTGTTCAGCGCCCAACTTTCGTGAAATCAGTTCGCACGTTGACCGTGAACGCGGTGAGATAGGTGAGGATGCCATTCATCTGATGCGGCGGCTAGTGCCGATCGAGCATTCCGACCGTGTCAAAGGACTGCGGCGGGCAATTGACGAGGCGCTATCGCTCGGGGTGACTAGCATCTGCGAGATGCACGCTTTGCCGAATCAGTTCGCCGCGCTTCGTGATGCCGCGAAGGATATCGAGATATTTGTCTATATGGACTACATCTCGGAGGCAAGTTTCGCAGAGTTGGAACGGCTCGAGCCATCGGAGCTCTGCCGACCTGTCGGGCTCAAGCTAGTTGCGGATGGCTCTATCGGTGCCCGCACAGCGGCGGTTTCGAGGCCGTACTGGGGCACAGCCGAGCGTGGCGAGCTGCTACTATCGAGGGAGAAGACCGCTGCCGTGGCAAAAGAGGCCCTGCAACGAGGCGTCCAGCTCGCCGTTCATGCGATCGGAGACAGGGCGATTGACGCTGTGATTGGGGCGTTCGATGATGCTGGGGTGAGTTCTTTCCCCGATCACAGACACCGAATCGAGCATCTGGAGATTCTGCCCAAGCCGCTTGATGAGCACCTAGAGCGGCTTCGGGGCAGTGGGCTTGTGGCGTCGATGCAGCCGGGCTTCATCACGACTTGGGGGCGGCATAAGGGTGGCCTTTACGGTGAGCGTTTTGGGCCTAGATGGGCCGAAACGAACGCATTCGGCCCGGTGGCGAGAGCAGGCGTGCCTCTTTGTTTTGGCTCGGATTCAATGCCCATCGGCCCGATCTACGGCCTTCGGGGAGCAGTGAGGCATCCTCTCCCGGACTTCGCGATGCCACTTGCCGACGCGATCGGTGCGCACACCGTCGGCGGGGCATTTGCTGTCCGACAGGAAGCTCGCCTGGGCCGCGTTCAAGAGGGGATGGCCGCGGACCTCGTGGTCCTCACGTGCCGGGACGCGAGCGAGCTGCTCGAGTCGCGCGTGGCGGCTACAATCAAGGCTGGGCGAGTGGTTTATAGTGCACAGGGCTATTCCGAACGGTGGGGCTGAATGAACGAGCAGGTTGAGCAAAGGCAGCAGGCTACCGAGAAGCTCATCGCCAGCATGAGCATGGAGCGATTGGTCGGGCAGCTCCTGGTTACAGGTTTTGAGGGCGTTGAGGCGCCTCAACTCCTGAGGGACCATATCCGAAATCACCTGGTCGGAGGCGTGATACTCTTCCGGCGAAATATCTTTGACGCTGATCAGACGCAATACCTCACTAGAAGCCTTCAGGAAACTGCCAGAGAGACTGGGGAAGAGCTGCCGATGTTGATCATGATAGACCAAGAGGGAGGCAGGGTTACACGCTTTGATTTTGCGGGCAGGCTTCCGTCGGCGATGGCACTGGGCGCGGCTGGCTCGCGCTCTTACGCCTATATCGCGGGCGAAAGCTGCGGGAAGGTTCTCTGCTCCCTCGGGATAAACGTGAACTGCGCACCGGTTCTTGATGTGCTGACGAACCCGAAGAACACGTGCATCGGCACGAGGTCTTTCGGGAGCGATCCCGAACGTGTCGCGGAGTTAGGGGCTCAATACATAAATGGCCTTCAGTCGGCGGATGTCATGGCAGTAGCCAAACATTTCCCCGGATTGGGCGCCGCCTCATTTGATACTCACCGTGGGCCTGCCCGAATTGACAAGACGGTTGATGAGCTCCTCGAGTGCGACCTCAAGCCCTTTGAAGAGGCCTTCCGATATGGCGTTGCGATGGTGATGGCGACCCACGCGGAGTATCCCAAGCTTCCACGGGACGGCGAACTGCCCGCATCGCTATCACCTTATATTCTCACGGAACTCTTGCGAGGCAGGATGGATTTCCGCGGGCCGGTCATAACGGACGACCTTTCGATGGGCGCGGTCGCGGGAAGATATGGCCTTGCCGAGGCTGCGGTTCAGGCGATTACGGCTGGGGCTGACATTCTGCTGTTCTGCCATAACCTCGACGAGCTCGAAGACATCCACAGTGCCATCATGTCTGCGATCAGACGTGGGGAGTTGCCGTCCGAGCGCGTGCTGGAGGCCGCCATCAGAGTGCTGTGGTTGAAAGCCGAGCTCAAGGATAGAGTTACCAAAGCTGCAAAGGCTCCCTCGCTCGATGACCTCGGCCCTGATATGCAGGAGCTTATGTTCTACGAGACCGCCGAAAACGCTATCTGCGTCGTCAAGGATGAGAAGGGGCTCCTGCCGATCGATGCCAATTCGAGCGTTTTAGTCGTCCTTCCAGGGCTCAAGCACCTGTTCAGCCTTCAGCCCTCACAGAAGTTACTCTCGTTTCGGGATGCCATGCTGGACTATTTCGAGAGTGTGTCCGAAGCGATATACGGTCTGGACGTGCCCTCGAGTGAGCAGGTGAACGATGTGCTCAGGAAGGCCGACGCCACTGACGTAGTGATATTCTGCACGTTCTCGGCAGGCTCTCACCCCAAGCAGCTTGCACTTGCCAAAACAGTCTCGTTGCTGGGCAAGCCCCGTATTCTCGTCGCGCTCGATGAGCCGTTCGAGTTGAGCCTTCTGAACGATTTCGGCACCACGATCGCGGCCTTCGGATTCGCCGAGCCCACCTTCAGGGCGCTTGCCTCGATCATCGCTGGCGCATCATCCGCCGGCGGAAGGTTGCCGGTAGAGATATGATAGGGCTTGGGGACAATATGAACGAGAGCCCAGCAACTTTTTGCCGCATCGATTCGCTCCTGTCCGCAGATATGGTGTCAGACGATGTTCTCTAGTGTTTTCGGACAGGACAGAGTGCTTCAGTCGCTGGGGCGCAACATCGCAGAAGGACGCGTCGCAAATACGTATCTCTTCACCGGGCCAGCTGGCGTAGGGAAGCGGACGACGGCTTTCGATATGGCCCGCGTCCTGCTCTGTGAAAGTCCTGAGAACGGCATCGCTTGCGGCTCGTGTCCCTCATGCAAGAGGACCGCCCATTTCCCAGAGATACACCCGTTTCTGCTGGTGTTTCGGGATGTTTTGGCGCCGAGCGCTGTTGTCAGAGGCGAGATAATGCACGTCTCCGGCTACGAGGAGCAGGCCCAATACCTTGACGCGATGGCTGCTCTGTCGGCGTTGGGCCTCATTCAGTTTAGCCCCTCAGCAGGACAAGGTCTAGGTCAAGTCGATTGCTATGAGAGAACACAGGCCGCGCTGTTCGAGAGGGCCGACTCAAAGGTGGTCTCCATCGCCGCGATTGATCGCACGATCGACTTAATCCAGTCCGGCCTTCGCAGCAGCTACGGCGGAGGAGGCAAGGGAGGCCGAGGGGAGGTCGATCCACGTCTTATTAGGCTTGCTGAGCACATCTTCAGAAACACCACCGAGGGCCTGTATCAGGGAACGATTAAGATATGGGCGATACGCAATATCCTCCAGCAGCGACTCGCCACCAGGCCGCTTTTGGGGCCGCGACACATCTGCATCATCGATGACGCCCACAAGATGCAGGAGCCTGCCCAAAACTGCCTTCTGAAAACGCTTGAGGAGCCGCCGCTTGGAACTGTGATCATACTCGTCTCGGAGAACCCGTCGGCACTACTGCCCACCATACTTTCTCGCTGCCAGCTCGCCAACTTCGAGCGACTTCCCACCGATTCGATCGAGCGTTTTCTGACCGAAAGGCGAGGGCTCGCCCGGGACATTGCGCCCATCATCGCCTCGTTTGCGGCGGGCAGCTTGGGCCGGGCGATCTTGGTTGATCCGGATGAGCTTTTGAGGCGCCGCACGGCCGCGTCCAGCATAGTCGATTGCGTAATCGGCAGGAAGATCGAGGCCCTGTTCTCCGTGCTTGACGGTGCTCTCGGTGATGCCGCGAGCTCCAGGGCCAAGCAGAGGCAATCGGCTCTCGAGCTGCTGGACATGCTCTCGGTCTTGGTTCGTGACGCGCTGGTTCGCAAGGAGGGCGGTGAGGCTGTAAAGGGCATATCTCCCAGCAACGATGCCGCTGTCATCTCGCTGTCGGACGCCTACGGTGTTTCGATGCTCCTCAGGCTTGACCAGGCGGTTCGACAGGCCCGGGAGAAGATCGCCGGCAACGCCAACATCCGGCTTGCGCTTGAGGCGATGGTTCTGGGCTATTGGCTTAAAACTGCCAAGTCCAAGGCGTGAATACTGTGTGAGGCGGCGCTTAGTGCGCCAGTCTTCCAGCCTGCGTAGCCACTCCCGGCCTGCGCAGCCGAAACTGCTTCGCAGAGTAGTAGTAGGCTCGGTTCAGACCTCATTCTGCTCCGGCTATTGCGGTGCCGATCGCATAGTGGTTTTATAGATGTATCGTCTCGACGCTGCTAGTTTATCAACAATCACAATTGATGGAAGTAACGATCAACAATGGAAAATCTCATCATAAAAGGAGGCAAGCGACTTTCGGGAACTGTCCTGACCTCGGGCGCCAAGAACGCCGCTCTTCCGATACTTGCGGCCACTATACTGACGGAGGGCAAGACCCGTCTTCTCAACGTTCCGGACGTTGTTGACATAGATTCGATGTGCAAGCTCCTATCAAACCTCGGGGTCGCTATCTCGAGCCGCGACGCAGACCGCCACATCATTGACCTGAACATGGGCCACCTCTCGCAGCTTGAGGCGCCGTACGATCTCGTCCGGAAGATGCGCGCCTCTGTGACAGTTCTGGGCCCAATGCTGGCCAAGTATGGGCACGCTCGCGTGTCAATGCCCGGTGGATGTGCGATCGGAGAACGGCCTATCAACATACACCTTACGGCGCTAGCAAAGATGGGAGCGAGTATCGAGATCGACCACGGCTACGTTGAGGCGACGGCCGGGCGACTCGTGGGCACAAGCATAAACCTGGACTACCCCACTGTCGGCGGCACGGAGAACATAATCTGTGCTGCGGCGCTCGCTAAGGGCACCACCGTCATCGACAACGCGGCGAGGGAGCCAGAGATCGTTGATCTGGCCGATTTTTTGAACGAGGCGGGGGCGAGAGTGTCCGGTGCTGGGACGCATCAGGTCATCGTCGATGGCGTTGATACGCTTCGCGGTGTTGAGCACAGCATCATACCCGACCGGATCGAGGCGGGGACATACGCGCTCGCGGCAGCCATAACTGGAGGCGAAGTTACTGTCTCAGGCTGTAACCCGAACCATCTCGGCGTTCTTTTAGAGAAGCTCTTTGATGCGGGCTGCGAAGTTTCGACGTCCGGGAACTCGCTTACGGTCAAAGCGACAGGTCGAGCTAGGCCGGTCAGCATCACGACGCAGCCCTATCCGGGCTATCCGACCGACCTTCAGGCGCAGTGGTTGGCGTTTATGACGCTGGCGGATGGGTCGAGCATCATCAAGGAGACGGTCTTTGAGCGGCGGTTCACGCATGTGCAGGAGCTGAGGCGCCTGGGTGCGAAGATCACTGTTGATGGGGACACGGCGGTCGTAACCGGTGTTGAGAGGCTTCAGGGCGCCCCAGTAATGTGCACCGACATCCGGGCCAGCGCCTCGTTGATCCTTGCAGGCCTTGCGGCCGAGAACTCCACGGTCATCTCACGGGTCTATCACCTCGACCGCGGCTACGAGCGGATAGGGGAGAAGCTCCGCCCGTTGGGTGCGGACATCGTCCGCAAGCAAGCCTGAGTCTGCCATATAGGAACTATTACGGGTCAAGCGCAATGCTCCGCTAGCTTGGCGAATGCTCTGTGGGGTCAGATGACGAGAATGGCAACGGTCAGCCCTGTGGCGAGGAGGAAGAGTGCTAGCTGGCCCGCGCTTGGCGGCCGGCGCTCGTTCAGCCATTTCTCGGGGCCACCATAGCCCCTGGTGGCGAGCCAGCCTGACATCTCGTCCGAACCCACCCAGAGCCTCCTCAGCGCAAAGCCCACGCCCCTCGCCAAGTTCCGGCGAGCCTTATGGTGCGAGCCAAGCCCAAACCGGCCGGCCCTCGCCCTAGCGGCTATCCTCGCAGCTATTAGCTCATTCTTGCAGACGGGCAGAACCAAAAGTCCACTCGAAACAACTGAAACGAGGCTATGAGAGAAGGAGCCACGCCTTCTCGCAAACGGCAGAACGGCGCCAATTGCGCGGGCCAAGTCGCGAGGCCTGGCCGAGCTGAACAGGAGCTTCGCGCCAGCCCACAACGAGAGCACGGTCAGTGCGAGCCTTGCGCCTCGCTGACATCCCTGTGGCGAGAACTGGCCGTAATTCGCTTCTCCGGCAGCGAAGAACGAGTGCAGCACGAAGATTGTGGAGGCAAGGATGAGGACCGCAATGAGCGAATGCGGTCTCCGCGAAGACTCTTTTCTGAGAAGCGCAAAGAGCAATAGAAGCAACGTGGTCAGG
>CAZKNE010000009.1:0-14523 GCA_964554005.1 uncultured bacterium
TGATCCTGCCGAGGTCGGAGACTGCGGACGACCAGCACATGGTCCTGAAGCTCCGCACTGGATACAACATCGGCATAAGCGTGAACACGATCACCGAGATCAAGGAGGTTGGCTACAAAGAGGCGCATTACAAGATTCCCGAGAAGGAGTTCCCGAAGGACCCCAGCAAGCCGAACGTTACGCTACTAGGGACCGGTGGCACGATCGCATCGCGCCTCGATTACAGGACCGGGGCAGTGATTCCGGCGTTTTCGCCGGGCGAGCTTTACGGGGCTGTGCCGGAGCTGGCTGACATCTGCAATCTGGAGACGATCAAGCTCTTCGGCATCTTCAGCGAGGATATGTCGCCGCTTCAGTGGACCGCTCTCGCAGACGGGATAGGACGTGAGATACGAAAGGGCGTCGATGGCATCGTCATCGGACATGGCACGGACACGATGCACCACACGAGCGCCATTCTGAGCTTCATGGTTCAGAAACCGCCAGTGCCAGTGGTTCTGGTTGGCTCACAGCGCTCGAGCGATCGGCCTTCGAGCGACGCTGCGCTCAACCTCATTAACGCGACGAGGTCTGCGGCCTATGGCGAGATCGCGGAGGTGTTGGTCTGCATGTTCTGGCCCACGAGCGACCGATATGGCCTGCTGCATCGTGGGACGCGCGTCCGCAAGATGCACTCCAGCTATCGCAGCGCTTTTCGGACGATCTCTGACACACCCGTGGGACGCGTCTCGCCGACGGAGTACGTTGTTCTGAGGGAGGACGTCAACCGCCGTCGTAAGGACAGGAATGTGATCATTGATACGGCCTTCGAGGAGAAGGTCTCCATTGTCTATTACTACCCGAACATGAAGCCGGACATAATCGAGGCGCTGGTCGATAACGGGTATAAAGGGATCGTAATCGCGGGAACAGGCCTTGGCCACGTGAACAAGCCGCTTTACGAGCCGATCAAGATAGCGTGCGACAAGGGCGTCCACGTTTTTATGACGGTTCAGACGTTATGGGGTTACGTTCAGATGTTCGTCTATGAGACTGGGCGCGAGCTGATGCAGCGTGGCATCATTCCGGCCGCGAACATGCTGCCCGAGGTTGCCTACATGAAGCTTTGCTGGGTCTTGGGCCACACGCTGGAGCGGGAGAAGGTCATTGAGATGATGCTGACGCCCGTGATGGATGAGATAACAGAGCGCGAGCCGCACGACGGCTACCTGGTATTTCAGGGCGGCCTGCCCGAAGTGCAAGAGATGCTCAGACACCTAGCCAAGTGAGGGACTGACGGGAGCGGCCCTGACAACACAGCCGGTATTCATGACGCGTGTTGTGTTTTCCGGCGGGTTCCGTCCGCAATTGGGCCGAGGAAGGCTGCTCGCCGAACCTGAATTACTCAGAGAGTTTGCGCCAGGGGTGAGCAATATGGTGTAGGGCGGGCTTTCCAGCCTGCCCGGCATCTGTAGGGGCAACATCTCTGAATTATCCGGGCTAACGGAGTGCTCAGCACCCAGGCGAATTTCTCTAAGCCGGCCATTGAGCTCACGGTAGGCACGCATACCATCTCGTTTAGGGTTCAGGACTATGATGGGTCCTGGGGCGAACCTGCGTGTTCGCCCCTGACCTTCCGGAATCGTGCCGTAGGTGCGGCGCTTGCTCCGCCCTATGTCCGTTTGGCAGATCATAAGCAGGGCGCAGCACGCAGCACTCTGCACGCCTCATCGCCGGAGGCGATTCGATGCCGGCCAGCTCATTCCCCAGTGCGGTGGGCATCCGGGGCGCGTCACCTCCGCCGGAGCAGTTTGGCTCCGCGCCTCGCCAGGGCGTCGTCGGGCAAGAGGTCCAGCTGACTCAGATTGGCCAATATGACGTCGTTGGCCTCGTCGTGTCTGCCCTGGGCGTCCAACAGCGCGACGAGCTGGCGGAGGCCCTCATCCCAGAATATGCTCTTGGGGTGGAGCGTGATGAGCCTGCGGAGGGCGACCTCGGAAATCCCAGAGCGCTCGCCCCGCGCCGCAAGCTGCGAGGCAAGCAGAAGGAAGGGAGGCGCAAGGCCGTCGCATAGCTCGAGCCCGGCCCTGGCCAGGCTGAGTCCCTCTGCGCCGCGCGCTCGCTGCGCCTCATCATAAAGCATAAGGCTGAGGCAGACCCTATCCAGTTTCCCTGTGGAAAGCCCTAAGGCCACATCTAAGTGGCGCGAGGCACTCGCATCGTTCGAGCAGTGTTTGGCCGAGAAAAAGAGCCTCAGATGAGCCAAAGCCCTAATCTGATCGTCTCGGTGGCTGGACGCAATTGTCCAGAGCCGCGCTCGCGTGTCATCGCCTAAGTGTCCCATAGCGTCTCGAGCCGCTGGCAGGAGGGCATATTCAGGAACCGTCTCCAGCAGCCGTCTTATGAAGAGCAGCCCACCCTCTACATCGTCCAGTTTCCTGTCATATATGTCCAAAACCAGCCCAACCGCAATACCACCGTAGTATGCGTTCCTGGAGCTTATCAAGGCATCAAGCGCCGCCTCGGCGTCCGCAAGCTGGCCCGCCTGTATTCTGCGCTTAGCGATGGCGAGCAGCATTGCATTAGATACGAATTGGGTGCGGAAAAGCCGCTGCCAGGGCACAAGCGCAATCGCCGTCCAGCTCTCGACGTGAAAGTCAAACCTCCGAGAGAGCAGCTCCTGCTCAAGGCCAGCAAGCGCCTGGCGCTCCGATTTCGGCCCCAGGAGCACTTCCGCAACTAGTCTGGCATCATCGGCGAATGGACTGTCAAAAAAACGATCAGAGAGACTCTTGAGCTGAAGCCGAGGCAGGCTCAACAGCCCAGAGCGAGCACAGGAGCGAACCGCGCGGTCGAGCTCTGCCCCGCCCATCGCATCGCCCCAGAATCCTGCGAGCGACTCAACCTCGTGCCTCGCCCGAACACCGTTGCCGATTGCATACTTCAGCTGGACATCAACGGCAGAGTCAGGGGCAGCGATGCCCGCACTGAGGATGAGTAAAAAGCCAAAAGAGAGGGCTGATGCGAGGCGGATTCTGAATCCACGGTGCGAGAAGACGGCGAACGTCATGAGCAAGGCCAGCACGAACGCCGCCAGGTGAGCGAGAAAGAGCAGTCCGATAGCGGTATGCCCGTCCCATTCGATAAGCCCGAAAAGCCTGTTTGCGAACCGATAGACAAGCGCCGTGGCTGCAAGCGCGATGCCGAGCGTCGAGATGCGAGTGCTGACGTGCCTTCGGGTGAGCATGATGAGACCCGGGACGAGCGCCGCGGCTAGGAGCAGCAGGTCCGCTAGCGTGTTATAGATCGGCAGTAAAGCCTGCGCGAGAGCCATCCATGCAAAGACGCCGATGTAGGTTGCGAGGGACCTCATTGAAGCCTCAGTTCCGCCTTTAGGCGTGCTTCACAGGGAATCCTGAGCCCGCACAGGATTTGAGCCAGGCTGGACCATGGCCGCCACTCATAGAAACCTATCGCCGCCATTTAGTAATCGCCTTCCAGGCTGAGAAAAACACCAGGACGCCGAGCAGGACCGGCGGGATCAGCACCAGTGCGGCGGCGAGCTTCAGAGACCTCCGAAGCCAATGCAGGACCGGATGCAGGCGAGTCTGCGGCTTGTTTCGGATGTTCTCCTTGCGCAATTGACTGTGCATGACGTCAGGAAGCATATCAGCCCAGGGCGGCGTGCATCAATAGGAGGCCCGCCAAAGCGAACCTGGCCTAGCCCGGGCGATCTGACGAATACAGCCACTTGTAGATGTGGTATGAGGCGAGCACCTTCTGCGCGTAGCGGCGGGTCTCAGCGAAGGAAATCACATTGATAAACTCTTCGTCCTCGACCGTGCTGGGACAAGTCTTCAGCCACCGCCGCACATTGTCTGGGCCACCGTTGTAGGCCGCAAGGGCGAAAACCAGCCGCCCGTCGAAGCGGTCTAAAAGCCGACTAAGATACACGACGCCGAGCTCGATGTTGGTTTTCGGCATGTAGAGCTGCTCAAGGGGAAGGTCGCCGAGGCCAAGCGACTGCGCAACGTGCGTGGCAGTCGGTGCAATAAGCTGCATGACGCCCCTCGCCGCGGATGACGAGACGCTTTGCACCTGGAAGCGACTCTCCTCACGGATTATCGCATAGACGATGGCCGGCTGGACGTTATGCGCCTTGCAGACGCGCTCTACTTGGTCTGAAAACCCCCGAGGATATAGCGCCTCCACAAACCACCGTGGCAGATCGGACACAGCAAGCCTGATGTCCTTCAGGCTCTTAAAGGCTCGCTCTGCAAGCAAGATTGTCTCACCCTGCCTGCCAACGCGCTCGAACGTCTTGATTGTGGCGTATAACGTCTGAAGGTCGCCGGGCTCATCAACTGAGATCGCTCGGAGCAGCCTTCCTCCCTTGTCATCCATTCCAAGAGACACGAAAAATGACGCGACATCTCTCGGCGTGCCGCAACTTGCCGGAGGCATGAGGGCAAATGCGCCATCGTCGTTGAGTGCAAACAGGCCCGCAGTTCTGCCATTTTCTTTCAGGAAGGTATCTCTGAGAGCAACCGCACTGCGCCACGTCTTAGAACCTTTCCTCGACAACACCTTAGCCTCTCGAAGCAGGCCGATATACCTGCTGCCGTCATCGCCTTGCTGGCAAAGCTCCTGCGCCGAGCGCAGAGCGCTCTTGGCCAGCCGAGCAAGCGCCCTCGCGTTGGCCTTGCCCTCTGACTTCAACGCACCAAGCCTGTCAAGCGCAGCCAACCCGAAATACGAGTTGGGAAACTTGGCGACCGTTGTGGTGTAGCGTTTGGCCGCCACCTCATAGTTGGCACGCAGGTCGCTCAGCCTCGCCATGAGATATGAGGCGCTCTCGTAATAGGGCGTCTTTTCAGCTAGGGCCACAAGCCCTGACAGAACCGTTTCGGCGGATGGCAGAGCGCCAGCCGCAACCAACGCCAGCGCAATGCGCCACCGTGCGTGAGCCGCATAGACCTCTTCCGGGAAACGCTCAATAGTGGACTCGAGTGCCGCCCGAGCCTGAGCGCCCTCTCCGGCCGCCTCGAGTTCCCGGCCAACCAGGTAGGCCGCTCTCGACTGCTCCCGACTGTCTGGAGAGCTCACGCATGCCGCTTTGTAGCGCTGGACTGCTAGACCATGACGGCCTAAACGGCTGTAGCAGTGGCCTAGATACATGTCCGCCCATGCGGCCTCATCGGGCTTCTTCGAGAGCTCCTTGAGCCGCTCGAATTGTTGGACCGCTCCTTCGTACTTCCTCTGCCTGAAGAGACAAAGCGCCCTTGTGCGCACCGCCTTTACAACGATATCGTCCTCGCTCTGGGGCGGAATCTTCGCGAGATAGCGCAGGCCCTCTTGATACTTGTGGTTCCAGAGGCAGACCTCGCCCGCCGCAAGATAGAAGTCCGGGCCCAGTCGCTCCTGCGCGTGGCAGACGGGAGTGAGTGCGCTCAACCTATCGAGCGATTTGGCGCTCAAGTCATCCTTCTTTTGGCGCATGAGCAGCGATATGTATCCCTGGCAGGCATCCTCAACCTGGCCCAACTTCTCCTCGCAGCACACAACCATAAACTGGAACCCGTCGTCAGACCTGAAAACCGCCGCCAGCTGCTCAAAACACCACTGCGAGGCGGCGTATTGGCCAGCGTCATAGAGCGACTCCGCCAGACCCGAAATCGCTTCCTTGAACTGCTCGTTCCTAGGATACTTGGCAGACAGAGCCTCTGCCGCTTCATTCGCCAGGTCCCACTGCTTCGCTCTCGCCGAACAAAGAACCGCATCGCAGAGAGCCTCCTCACCCAGCAACCCGCCGGACGACGCCTCGACCGCAATATAAAGCCGAGCGGCCTGGGCAACCCGGCCCATTTGGGCCAGCGATTCCGCCCTCAGGTAATCGAGCCGTGCCGCGCGATAAGTTGCAGGAAACAGCATAGCGATGTTGTCGAGCTCTCGGATGACCGTTTCATAATCCTTCTGTCTGAAGAGCTCGGCCAAATGCTCCGCCCGGAAGCTCACCTCCCAGCACTGGAGTGCGCCAGAGAGCTTAAGAAGCGTGCCCTTTGCCTGGCTCTCCGGGGCCACAATCAAGACCCATAAAATGGCCACTAAAGCCATCCCGACCGATGTGCGTCGCCTCATACTATCCCGCATTGGTCACTCAAGTTGACATTGCTGAAGCCTGCTGAACTCCAACCAGCCTATCGGATGCGTGGTGCGTAACTTAAGGCCAAGAGTCGCCAGACTCAAGTCTGGAGCATTTTTCGGACGTGCTGGACGAGGCCGCCCTCATTTAGGATTTGCATCACTTGCTTCGGGAAGGGGGCGAATGAAAACTCGTTCTTGTCCACTATTATCACGTTCCGCGACAGATCAATCGCAACTCGCGAACCACCCCGTATCACATCAACACATGCAGGATGCTCGATAGCAACAAGCCCAGCGTTAATCGCGTTTCTGAAGAATATACGGGCAAAGGACCTGGCAACTAGGCCCGAAACACCCGCATATTTGAGGGCGAACGCCGCCTGCTCTCTCGAGCTCCCACAGCCAAAGTTCTTGCCCGCGACGATGATGTCCCCCTCGCGAACCGTCTTGGCGAACGTCGGGTCGAGGTCCTCAAGGGCGTGCTTCGCCATCTCGTCGGGGTCCGATACTGTATAGGTATATTTGCCGGGGAAAATCACGTCAGTATCGATATTATCGCCGAAAAGCCATATTCGAGGCCGCATCGTCGCCCAGCCCTTCCATCTTGATTGCTCTGCCCAGCCTATTGGGCTCTTCTAGTCCGTTTCCTAGGCTTCTTCGTCTCTGGCGCCGCGGAGCGTCTGTGGGGTGCGGCAGCCTTGCTGCGATTGACGTTCTGTCGCCGGCCGTCAGCTGACGCTCCTGCAAGCTTGAGGCATTTGCGCCTCAGCTTCTCACCCTCCGCTGCGCTGAGCGCAACGGCGGCGCCCTCGGGGAGCTTGCCCAATTTGAAGTAGAATAGCCTTATCCGCCTTAGCTTCATAACCGGATGACCTAGCGCCTGAAACATCCGCTTGAGCAACCTATTGCGTCCTTCACCGACAACGACACGTATCCAGGCGTTGGAGGCCGTCTTGCTCTCCACCTTAACGTCATTCGCCCTCGCCTGGCCGTCCTCAAGCCGCACCCCTCCCCTGGCCCTTTGAAGCGTCTTCTCGGTGGGGATACCACGGACCTTCACCAGGTATTCCTTCTCCACCTGAAATCTCGGGTGCGTGAGCACATTGGCAACCTCGCCATCATTCGTAAGAAGCACCAACCCCTGGGAGTCGGTATCGAGCCGGCCCACTGGGAAGACCCTTTCCTTGCAGTCAGGAATCAGGTCCCCAACGATCGGACGTCCTTCCGGGTCAGAGCAGGTCGAGACCATGCCTCTCGGCTTGTTGACGAGGTAATAGACTCGCTCAGCCCCGAGCTGAATACGCTTGCCGCGGACCTCTATCCTCGCCTTGGTTGGGTCAACCTTGAAACCAACGTCCTTAACGACCTGGCCGTCAACCGAAACATGGCCCGCGCAGATGAGCTCCTCGCACGAACGCCTCGAGGAAACGCCGGCGGCGGCGAGGACCTTGTGGAGCCTCTGTTCGCCGGGGGGAGCTTTACTGGCTGTTCTCTGCGGTTTCATGGGGAATCAGGCAAACAACGGCCGACAAGTGCCAAGCAACTTCTCAGCGTAGAAGTCTGAGAATGTCGTTGTAGGAGACGAGCAGCATGAAGCCTATCAAGACCGCGAAGCCGATACGAGTGGCGGCCTCTTTGAACTTCAGGCTTACGGGACGCTTGGTCGCGGCCTCAATGCCCAGAAACAGGACGTGACCTCCATCTAGAACGGGGATCGGAAGCAGATTCAGGATGAACAATTGAACACTTAAGAAGGCGATGAGCTCCAACAGGGGAGTCGCTCCGGCCCTGGCGTATTGACCCGCAACCCTTGCTATCATGATCGGCCCGCCGAGGCTCTTGATGGAGGCATCTCCCGTAATCAGCCGGCAAAGGACCTTAAGCGTTAGCCTCATAGTGGAGAACAGCTTCTGCACTCCCCGGTAGATCGACTCGCCGAACGAGTACCTCATCATCTTGGTCGGAGAGGGAGGCGCTCCGATCCCGATCATAAACGAGTCAAACTCCTCGCTGAATTCGGGCACAACCGTCAGCGTCAAAACCCTTTCACCCCTTTTGACCTGCATGACAAGCGGCTTTCCGTCGCTCGCCTTGACCGCATCTCTGAGCTGCATCCAGTCAGACACCTTGACCGCGTTTATGTTCAAGACCACGTCGCCAGCCTCAAGTCCAGCCCTATGTGCCGGCTTGTCGTGTATAACGTTCTCGATTACAGGTGGTATCGGCATGCCAACACCTATAACGCCAGCCCCATAACGACGTTCCTCAGCCACTGTCAGACTCACCGTCTGCAGCCGGCCGTCACGCTGGACAACCACCGAGATGTGTTGCCCGGGGCGGCTTCCGATCTCTGTTAGGGCAGCCTCCCACGTCGGCGTGGGGCTGTCCATGACCTCGACTATTGTGTCTCCAGACGTGATTCCTGCCGTGGCCGCTGGCGAGCTCTTCTCAACCCAGCCGACCATCGCTGGCTGGTCGATGTATGCGGAAACCGAGATGCCGAGCATGTAGATCAGCGGAAAGAGCAAGGCGGCCAAGGCGAAGTTAGCAAACGGGCCCGCGATGTACACGTAAAGCCTCTGTAACTTGCCCCGAGAGCAGAGCTCATAGTGCTCAGGCTCATCACCTTCCGGCTCCTCTTGGCCCGCGATCTTGACATATCCACCCCAAGGAATGAGCGAGACCATATACTCGGTCTCCCCTAGCTTGATGCCAAAGAGCTTAGGCCAAAAGCCGATCGAGAAGTTGTCAACCCTAACGCCCAGCGATTTCGCTGCACCAAAATGGCCCAACTCATGCACGAGCACCAGAATACCCAGCACAACCAAGAACATCAGTATCGTGAAAAGCAACCTGCTACCTCTTCAACTCCTGTCTGCCACCTTCCTCGCCTCGGCCTCAGCCACCTGCGTTGCCCACTCCTTGACTGCAAGAATGGCCTTGAGCGAGTCGACTGCGACGACCTGGTGCTGTCGCATTGTCTCCTCAATCACTTCCGGTATCTCAGTAAAACTAATCGTGCCGTTTCTAAAATACTCTATCGCAATCTCGTCGGCCGTGCATAACACTGCCGGCATACTGCCACCAGCCCGAGCAGCTTCATACGCTATGTCTAGACACCTGAAACGAAGTCTGTCAACCCTCTCGAAATGAAGCCCACTGAGCTGTTCAGCCGACAGAGCACGAGCGTCCCAACCAAATCGCTGAGGCGCAGAGAGGGCGTAGAGGATCGGCAGTTCCATGCTGGGGACGGCCATTTGGGCCTTCCAAGAGCCGTCAACAAACTCCACCATCGAGTGCACAATGCACTCCGGGTGAATCAGCACATCGACCTTGTCCGGCGGCTGGCCAAAGAGCGTGCACGCCTCGATAATCTCCAGACCCTTGTTTATCAGCGTCGCCGAATCGACATTGATCTTCTCACCCATATTCCAGATCGGGTGCTTCTGGGTCTCACGAAACGACCTCTTCTCCAGCTGCTCCATCGTGTCCCCTCTGAAAGGACCACCAGACGCCGTCAGAATAAGCCGCCTGACCGATTCGGGCGCCTCGCCGGCGAGGCACTGCATTATGGCGCTGTGCTCCGAATCGACCGGCGTCAACCGGCCTCCTCTTTGCCGCACCATTTGCATGAGCAGCGTGCCCATCATCACGAGGCTCTCTTTGTTGGCCAGCGCAATGTCAAGCCCGGCCTTCGCGGAGCAATAGGTGGGATACAGGCCAGCCTGGCCCGAAATTGCAGAGACGACGACCTCGGGGTCGGACTTTTCCAGAAACGTCTCGACTGTTTCGTGGCTGTGCAGGACCTGACACTCTGTCCAGCCATCCCTTTTCAACTGCTCTGTAAGCCTTTCTGCTGTTGGCAAATCCTGCACCCAAGCGCAGCGCACGCCAAGCCGCCTGACCTGCTCAGCGAGCAAAACCGTGTTCCTGCCAGCTGCAAGCCCTACCACGCGGAACCGATCGGGAAAGGACTCCGCTACGTGCAACGTCTGCTGGCCTATCGACCCGGTGCTTCCAAATATCGCAATTCGTTTCATACTTGGCCTATCCCGCTATCTCTCACTAGGGCACGTTTCGTAGGACTATCACGAAAAACAAGAACGCCACAGGGGCGTTGAACAAGAAGCTGTCAACCCTGTCCAGAACGCCTCCATGTCCGGGAAGGAGCGCGCCCGCGTCCTTGCGTCCAGCCGCACGCTTGACAAGTGAGACGCACAGATCACCGAGCTGACCGAAGACGCCGAGCAGAACGCCGAGCAGCGCCGCTTGCCCCGCGGACAAGCTGCCCATTAGCCAGCCAACTATCAAACAGGTCAGTATTGAGGCGATGAGACCGGCCGCGAACCCTTCCAGCGTCTTGCTGGGGCTAATCCGCTCAAGGGCCTTGTGCTTGCCCCATTGACGGCCGCAGAAGTAGGCGGCAGTATCGCACATCCACGTTGTTACTATAACGATGAGGACTAGAGTTAGCCCAGCCTCCTCAGATCTCCCCGGGACTTGCATAGACCCGAGGCAGATGGCAAAGCTCGCTAGAAACGGCAGAAAAATGACCGAGAACACGGAAAAGGCGACCCTGGTGAATACCTTAGTAGGCTCTTGAGCCGACAACAGCCCGCGCAGCAGAACGGCGAGCACCGATATAAGGAGTATCAGACCCATCGATTCTAGATTGGTGCTCAAGAACGAAAAGGCACAAGACACCAGAACTATGAGCGGCCAGAATATCTCAATGCCTGACTCCTTTAACATCCTGTGAAGCTCGCGCAGGCCGCCCAGGACAACCGCCAGAACGAGAAGACTAAGGCCGATCCTGCCAAACAGAATAATCACTGCCAAGACAGCGGGTGCGGCAATGGCAGCCGTGATTACGCGGGCTCTAAGGTTGGTCAATTGTCAGATAACTCTTCCGAACTTTCTCGTTCTATGCTGAAAAGCGGCTATCGCCCGGTGCAGCTCGTGCTCCCGAAAATCTGGCCACAAGACATCTGTAACGTGTATCTCAGTATATGCAATCTGCCACAGTAGAAAATTAGAGATTCTCATCTCACCGCTCGTTCTGATCAGAAGGTCCGGGTCCGGCTGGTCAAACGAATCGAGGCAGCCTGCAAACGTTCTCTCATCGAAGCTCGCCAGGTCGAGGCTACCCTCCGCATGTTGCCGGGCGATCTTGGTGGCAGCGCGCAATATCTCCTGCCGGCCACTGTAGTTTAGGGCAAGATTGAGTCGCATGCCGCGAAGACCGCTCGTGGCCTCGATTACCTCATTTAGGGCTTGCTGGGCGTGCTCGGGGAGACGTGATACATCTCCGAAGACCCCTAGCCTTATGTTGTTGTCAATCAGCTCCTGCTTCTCCTCTCTGAGATACTCGGTCAACAGGTGCATGAGAGCGTCTATCTCGTCCGCTGGCCGCCGCCAGTTCTCATACGAGAACGCGTAGAGTGTCAGGTGGCCAATGCCGAGATTTGCGCACTCGGTAACCGTAGCCCGGACAGACTCAATCCCCTCGGTGTGGCCGGCTATTCGTGGCAGCCCTCGCGCCTTAGCCCATCTCCCATTCCCATCCATTATGATCGCGATGTGACGAGGCAATCGCGACATATCAATCTTGGGCGTCTTGTCGTCTGGCGTAGCGCCTACCCCCTGCTGAGCGGAGCCGATCGCCGCATTTTGGGCGAGCACGCTTCGTTACTGTTAATATGTTCCTGCAACATACAGTGGCTGTGCCCACCACAGACAAGGCAGGCACAGCCAAATGCCATCTCTAAACTAACTCAAGAGGCCCTATTCCGCTGGGGCAATTGCATCAACCGGACAAACCTCAGCACAAGCCCCACAATCGGTGCACTTCTCAGGGTCAATCTCATATTTATTCTCGCCCTCTGAGATCGCGTCAAAATTGCACGCATCTACGCACGTCCCGCAAGAAATGCACTCGTCGCTTATCCTGTGTGGCATTTCCAACTCTCCCTTCAGATCACTCTGTCAAAACATGACCTTTGTTGATTAAATCCCAAATGGACTAGAACTCCATCAGTTCTTTCTGTTTGCTCTCTTGTATCTTGTCAATCTGAGCTATAAATTCATCCGTCATCTTCTGTAAATCATCGAACGCCACGCTCGCCCTATCCTCAGAGATATCCTTCTCCTTCTCAAGGCCGCGTATCTCGTTCTTGGCCTCCTTGCGAACGTTCCGAATCGCCGCCCGACATTCCTCGCAATGCTTCGCTGCCGCAGCGCTGACGTTCTTCCGTCGCTCCTCAGAAAGCGGCGGAAGCGTAATTCTGATAACGTTGCCATCGCTGGCTGGCGTAAGGTTATCACCAGAACGAAGGAGCGAGCTCTCGATCTCCTTCAACAGGCTCGGGTCCCATGGCTGAATCACGAGCAACCCGCTCTCTGGCACGGAGATCGTCGCCAGCTGTGAAAGTGGCGTTTTCTCCCCGTAGCAGTTAATCCTGATGTCCGAGACCAGCGAAGGCGTGGCCCTACCCGTCCGCATCTTCAAGAGATGTCTCTTGAGCGCATCGACATTCTTTTGCATGTTCGATCTGGCTTCCTTAAATACCTCGTCAAGCATCGTGTGCCTCCCCGAGCAAAGTTCCAACATTTGCGCCCGTCAAAACTTTTCTTATGTTGCCCTTGTCAAGCAAATTAAAGACGATAATCGGCAGGCTGTTTGTGCGGCACAGGGAAACCGCCGTCAAGTCCATGACCTCAAGCCCCGAGACCAGATAATCCTTGTAGCCAAGCTTCTCGTAGCGCTTGGCGTTCCCATCGAGCGCCGGGTCCGCCGTATATACGCCATCCACATTGGTCGCCTTGAGAAATATGTCGGCCTTCAGCTCAAGCGCGCGAAGGGCGCCGGCCGTGTCCGTCGTGAAATAAGGGCTGCCTGTTCCACAGGCAAGGACCACCAGCCTGCCCTTCTCGAGATGCCTGAGCGCCCGCCTGCGAATATATGGCTCGGCAACCTTTGGCATCTCTATCGCCGTCATCACCCGCGTCGCAAGACCCTTCTGCTCAAACCTCGCCTGTAAAGCAAGGCTATTGATCACCGTCGCCATCATCCCCATGTAATCCCCACTGCTGCGATCGATTCCGCAAGCCTCCGCATCCCGACCACGATAGATGTTCCCACCGCCAACCACAATCGCAAGACCAACACCCAATCTATGAGCATCAACGATCTCATCAGCTATCCACTCAAGCCGCGCGGGGTCAATCCCGGACTCCTGATCACCTAAAAGCGCCTCGCCAGAGAGCTTCAAAAGAACACGCTGATACATCAGAACTAAATCTCAGCCCTTACTTATCTCGAACCGCGCGAACCGGCCGACTTCGATCTTCTCGCCCAGCTTCGAGGATAGCTCATCGATCATGTGCCCGATTCTGCCGTTCGGCTCCTTGACAAAAGTCTGGTCCAGCAGGCAAACCTGCTCGTAAAAGCTCTTCAACTTGCCCTCAACTATCCGCTCGATGACGTTCTGGGGCTTGCCCATCTTGGCGGTCTGCTCACGGTATATGTTCTTCTCAGATTCGAGCACATCCTCCGGAATATGCTCCTGAGACACATAACGTGGATCGCTCGCAGCTACTTGCAAGCAAAGCTCAGACCCTAACTGCCTAAACTCGTCTGTTCTGGCCACGAAATCCGTCTCGCAGTTCAGCTGAAGAAGGACGCCGATCCTACCATCGTGATGCACATAAGAGAATATCGCCCCCTCGGAAGCGGACCTATCCCTCCGCTCGATTGCCTTTGCTAAGCCCTGCTTGCGAAGCAGCTCTACCGCCTTCGACTCATCACCATCTACCTCGACCAACGCACGCTTGCAGTCCATTATCCCGCAGTTGGTCTTCTGCCGCAGCGCCTTGATCATGTCAACTGTTACTTCTGGCATCCAAAACTCCTAAACTGAACTTTCTTGGCTTGCCTGCCCCGCACCCTCGCCAACCGACTCATCTCCTGCGAAATCACCGACAGCAACGGCCTCCTCACGCTCCTCCTCAAGGTCCTTACGCCCCATCTGACCCTCCACGTAAGCATCAGCGATTTTTGAGGACACAAGCTTGATCGCCCTTATGGCGTCATCGTTGCCCGGAATAACGTAGTCGATCAGGTCCGGATCGCAGTTCGTGTCAACAATCGCAATTGTGGGCACGCGACAGCGGCGAGCCTCGGCTACAGCGATCTTCTCCTTTTTAGGGTCAACTATGAAGATAGCGCCGGGCGGGCCCGTCATGTTCTCTATCCCACCAAGGTTGCGCTCGAGCTTGAACAGGTCCTTTCTAAGCCTTATCGCCTCCTTCTTTGGCATAAGATCGATCTGGTCGCTATTGGCCGTCTCACGCATCTTGCGCATCTTCTCTATCGACTTCTTCACCGTCTCGAAGTTCGTC
>CAZKNE010000009.1:14533-17492 GCA_964554005.1 uncultured bacterium
CGCGGCGGGATCCGTAAAACGCCCCGGCTCGCTGGGCCTGCTCCTCACCCGACAACCACGCCTGACGTTTCGTCCCAACCATAAGAATCGGCTTGTTCTGCTGACCCAGGCTGACCACGAAATCATAGGCACGCCTTAGCAGCCTGACAGTCTTCTGGAGGTCTATAATGTATATCCCATTGCGTTCGGCGAAAATATACCGCCACATCTTGGGGTTCCAGCGCTTCGTCTGGTGCCCAAAATGCATTCCCGCCTCGAGAAGCTCTTTCATGGTTATCAGTGTCAACTGTAACCCTCCTATAACTTTGTTAATCCCGATCTATTCCCGCTGCATGCCAATAGAGCGACACACGCCCTACTCAGGATGCCACGATGCAGCAAGTTGTTATCCACATTCCACGGCATAGACCAAAAGTCACGCTCCCAATCGCCCTCGGACTCTCGAGGCGCAACTAAGGCTCATCTCTTGGAGAACTGGTACCTCGCCCTCGCTCCGCGCTGGCCATATTTCTTGCGCTCCTTCACGCGGGAATCGCGCGTCAGATGGCCATTCTGCTTCAAGACAAGTCGCAGACTCTCATCCTGCCCGATAAGGGCTCTCGCGATGCCGTGCCTCAGCGCCCCCGACTGACCTGCAATTCCACCGAACTGGACAGTCGCGTAAATATCGAACTTGTCCAGCATCTCAGTATCCACGAGGGGAGCAAGCGCAAGCTTCCGAAGCCTAACACTGGGGAAGTAATCCTCGAAAGCACGCTTATTGACGGTTATCGTACCCTCTCCAGGCCGAAGGAATACCCTCGCTACCGCCCGCTTCCGCTTCCCAGTTCCGTATCCTTGTTCAAGAACCAACCTTCTCAAATCCTCCCAATCAGACCGCAAACCCAGGCGCAGTATCTCACAATGCCAGCGAGCTGGCGTGCGCCAAGACAAAGCATCTCGCAACCGTAAGCCAAAGCGCCGCGTTACTCAACTAATGCCAGCGGAACCGGCTTCTGGGCCGCATGAGGATGCTCGGGACCAGCATAAACCTTGAGCTTCTTGATGATCTGTCGGCTCAGCTTGTTCTTCGGAAGCATCCCAGCAACCGCCTTTCGCAGCAAGAACGTGGGGTCCCGCTTCAACTTCTGACGAGCCGTGAATGACTTTATCCCACCAGGATAGCCCGAATGATGGTAATACATCTTGCTATCCCACTTGTCTCCCGTCAGCTCCACTGAGGCAGAGTTGATCACCACCACGAAGTCCCCTGTGTCGATATGCGGGGTATAACACTCCTTGTTCTTGCCCAAAAGCACCCTAACAATCCGTGCCGCCAATCGACCCAAGGGCTGATCCTTGGCATCCACAAGATACCAACGCTGCTGGACGTCCCGCGGCCTTGCCGAATAGGTTCTGTTTAAGTTCCGAACCTTGATCGGCGCCGCAGCCTTCTCACTCTCAATCTCTAACGAATTAACCATTTTCAAATCCTATCATAACTACTCTCCGGGAAAAGCTTGGCGGACTATAACACACCCCGTTTCAAACTATCAACCAAGAAAAGAAGATTAAAGTTCCCCACCAGCAATGCACAGAATCCACAAATAATATAATGCCAAGTCCCGAATCTGTCAATCCGATTTCCGACAGGAGTTTCCCCATTCTGTCTTGGAGTGGTTCAGGGCATCGCTTTCGTTTCAGGGCGCGACACCGGCTGCGAATCCCCGAAAGTGACTGTGTTTGGTGTCAAGGGTTTATCTCACAATTGCACCAGGGTTTGGGGTCTTGCATGATAGCATTTAGGATTACCGGGTTATGCACTTCGCTCTCGTAATATCTATGGATTTGTGCAATGACCACTATACCTTGTAATCATGCTGTCCTCGGATTTCTTTGGCGGGCACTGGTGTGATTGTGACAGCATTCTCAAGGAGCCTGTGGAACAACTTCCCGCGGGACCTGGACGTTCGGCGCTTGAATCGAGCAGACTTCGCCATAGTAGCCCGCTAGGCTACGTCGGCTGAAAAGGTGAACTCGTCGAGATAATAGTCAACATGCGAGGGACGCACAGCCCCTTTTACGAGAGTAAAGTGCATAGCCCAGCAGCGCGATTGGACCGAACGAACGCTCTGATTGACATATTGTTTTGCGTATCCGGGGCTTTTGGCGCAATGTTGGGGTTCGCGACTGTCTGCTTGGAGCTTTTTTTGGGCGCCGCTGCTAAACGCAGTATTGAGTAGGCTTGCGTTGCGACCTCGCGCCCGACACGGCCAGGATAATGTTTATGCAGCTGCGAATCGATATTGAAAAAAGCAAGCTAGTGAGCTAGTCTGGGCGATAGTATAATTGGAACGTGTTTCTGATCGAAAGTGAGTGTGTAGGATGGATGTCTATCTAGTTACTGGAGGCGCCGGCTTTATAGGGTCAAACATAGCCGAGCGCCTCGTGCGTCTGGGCAGGGAAGTGAGGGTACTCGACAACTTCAGCACTGGGAAGCGAGAGAATCTCTCGGCTTTTGGGGGCAGTATAGACGTGCTCGAGGGTGATATCGCCGAGCTGTCCGTGTGCAAGAGGGCAGTCTTAGGGGTTAAGTATGTGCTGCATCAGGCCGCTCTTCCCTCGGTGCCTCGCTCGGTGAAGGACCCGATAGCTACAAACAATGCGAACGTTGTAGGAACGCTGAACATGCTTCAGGCTGCCAGAGAAGCAGGCGTGAAGCGCTTTGTGTATGCGTCATCCTCGTCTGTTTATGGAGATTCTGAGGTGCTCCCGAAGGTGGAGACGATGGTTCCTGCGCCTCTTTCGCCCTACGCGGTCTCGAAGCTAGCAAGCGAATACTATTGCCGGGTCTTCTTCCAACTTTTCGGCCTTGAGACTGTCTCATTGCGTTACTTCAACGTCTTCGGGCCACGGCAGGACCCAACTTCACACTACGCAGCCGTGGTGCCTAAGTTCATAACCGCGCTTCTCCGAGGAC
>CAZKNE010000010.1:0-385 GCA_964554005.1 uncultured bacterium
TCCCAGCCATGAAAGCCAATCTCGAGCGGTCGTGAACTGCCCAGCGGCGAGGTCCGACAGCGCCATCGCACGGCCTCGTGGGATTTCTCCCTCGACATATCGAGTGAGTAGGACAGCGTTGGAGAGTATCAGGATGGCGGCGATAACACATACAGAGCGGAACGCAGCTTTGTGAGGAGGTTTCGCAGGACTGACCGTCCGCCTCAGCCCGGGCGCCACGAGCCACGCGAACCCGTAAACAAAGACTGGGAACAGGCCAACGAATCGCCTCGCCCCGAACGCCTCGCCGCCCCACCAATCCATGATTGAGGCGTTCAGGTAAAGTTGCAGCAGAAAGGCGGGCAGCATCGCGATTGCCAGTCTGTCCCGGGCAAACGAGGCGCGA
>CAZKNE010000010.1:395-17121 GCA_964554005.1 uncultured bacterium
GAATGAGACCAATTGTCGCCAGAAGCAGCACTGGCGTCCAGAGGAACAACCCGCCCCTCGTGGAGAAGAGCACTTCCCAAATATGTGGGTGGTGCAGGTCAATAAAGCCGCCGGTCTGGGGTATTAGAAAGAACCTGCCATAGATTATCCGCCACGTGATTATCTGCGGCAAAAAAGTAATGACTGCGGCTGCTATGGAGATGGCGACGCCCGCTACGGGCAGCTTGGGTCGCTTGCGGCCTCTGGCAGGGAAGAGCTGCGGACCAAGAAGGAGGATGGCGGGAATGACTGCGAAGATAGCGTTCTGCCACCTGACAAGGGACATCAGCCCGGCGAGGACCCCGAGCAGAACCCATTCTGACTGTCGGCGGAACCGCTCAATTGAGGCGGCTTTTGCCACGAAAACTGAGACTGCGAACATGGAGAGCGCGTGGGACATGAACGGCTCGAATATCTGGTAGTGGATGGCAGAGCTAGCGAGCCAGACTGCAAGTGTCCCGAGGAGAGCTGGCGCCGCACCTGTTCGTCTGGCTGTGAAGCGATAGGCCGCAATGACGCCAATGAAGCTCGCAATTATCGAGGCGAGGCAGATAGCGGTATAGTATGGCTCGCCCTTGCCCTGATTGACGTTGCCAACGTAGTCGGGCGGCATCGCCAGCGAGATAAGCCTCGCAACGAGAAAGAAGGGAGACCACATTACTGCTGGGCCAACAGAGAAGACGTTGGGAGGGTACCCCTTTGAATTGATGCAGACCTGGGCGATAAGCGGGTCGTCTCTGGGAAACATCTCGTAGTCGTTTCTGAGGTCGAGGTCGCCGTCGAATACCGCGGAGCGCAGGTAGATGTAGTAATTCTGCCCGTCCCCATCCATGCGGCCACCGATGAAAATGAATAGCAGCAGAACGACGACTAACGGAATGCCAAACAAGAGCAAGGCCGATAGCGAGGCTCTGTGCCGAGGGCTCACGCCGACTAATCCTTGAAGATCACGACTGTTGCGCCAGACCCGCCCTGATGTGGTGGAGCCGCGCCAGCGCTTTCGACGAGCTTGTTTTCCTTCAGCATCTCCGCGACAGCCGCCCTCAAAATGCCCTTCCCGTGGCCATGCACGATCCGCACCTCTTTCAGCCCCCACAGGTTCGCCTGGTCAAGGTAGCGCTCCAGAGCCTCGATTGCATCATCCCGTTTCATCCCGATGAGCATGAGCTCGGGGCTGGGCCGTTTTGAACCTGTGGCGAACGCCGGCGGGACTGCGTTCACGTCTTCAGGCTTCTTGCCTGACACGGACGCAGGAACGAGGCTCTGAATCTTGGACCTGACCTTAATACCACCAAAATAGACCTCGGCCTCCTTCCTGGACTCGAACACATTCGTGACCTCTCCCACGACGCCGATCCCCACCATCTCAACCTGCATCCCCTTCCTGATCGTCCTCACGGTGAGCGCCTTGGCTGGCGGAGCCTTCGGTCCGCCCTTGCGTTCTGACTTGGCCGACACATCCTTCTGCAACCTTTCGATACGCGTCCTCGCGCGGTCAACATCGCGCGCAGCAAGCGTCCCCGCTGAACCCTTGCCCCGAAGCGAGGCCATGATGCTGCGAACCTCAGACTTAGCCTTCTTAATCAGCTCATCCGCCTCGCGCCTCGCCGAATCCACCATCTGCTGTGAGCGCTCCTTTGCAAACCTTAGCGATTTCTCGAGCTCCGCCTGAAGCGCGGACGTCTCACTCGTTCTCTTATCAAGCTCCGCGGTCTGTGCCCGAACGACGGACTTCTCCTTGTCGAGGAACGCAAGCAGCTCGCTGACTCGCCTGGACTCGACCGAGAGCGACGATTTTGCGCTGCGAACGAGGTCTTCTGGCAGCCCGAGTCGCTTGGCGATCTCGAAAGCGTTGCTGGAGCCCGGGAGCCCGATGATGAGCCGGTAAGTTGGCTGAAGCGTGAGTGGGTCGAACTGAACGGAGGCGTTTTTGACGCCGTTGGTGGAGTGGGCAAATACCTTAATGGAGTTGTGGTGAGTGGTGGCGATTGTGTGTGCGCCGGTTTCAGTCAAATGCCTTAACACCGCAACGGCAAGCGCCGAACCCTCCGACGGGTCTGTCCCTGCTCCCATCTCGTCCAGCAAAACCAGGCTCATGGGCGTCAAGCTCTCCACAATCCTAACGATCTGACCCATGTGCGAGGAGAACGTGCTGAGAGACTGCTCTATACCTTGCTCGTCGCCTATGTCGGCAAAAACGGCATCGTATAGCGGGACAGTTGAGCCTTCTTGGGCAGGAATGTGAAAACCAGATAGCGCAAGCAGCGTCAGGAGGCCTGCCGTTTTCAATGCAACTGTCTTACCTCCCGTGTTTGGCCCCGTGATAACCAGCGTTCGGTAATCGCTGCCGACGCTGATGTCAATCGGGATGACGGCTTCTTTCTCTTGGGCTTGCTGTTCCAGATCATCTGATGCTTTCGAGGCAAATCTCCTCCAGAGCTCCGTGCTGCTGAGCTTTTCTTGGTCAGAAGCTTGGTCGTCAGCTTGCTGTGCTGTCTCGGCCCCAAAGCGTGTGTTGGCGAGCACCAGAAGCGGGTGCCTGGCCTCGCGGAGCACAAGTCGCTCATCGGCGCCGATCTGGGGCATTTTGGCATCCAGAAGATCTGCGAATCTTGCTCTGGCGAGTATGCAATCAATCTCGGAAAGCAGCTCTACGTCTCTTGCGATGTCGTCCGCCGACGCGCCCACCTGCGAGGTGAGCTCGCGAAGTATTCGCTCGATCTCACGCTGCTCGGCTATCTGAAGCTGGCGAACCTGGTTGTTGAGCTCAACCGTTTCCTTCGGCTCGATGAACACTGTCGCGCCGCTGGACGACTGGTCGTGAATAACGCCTGGCACCGCCGAGCGCCTCTCGCTCCTGACGGGGACGACGAACCGTCCATCCCTTACCGTAACATACTGCTCCTGGGCTGCGATGACGCCCTCTCGTGAACGGAGCAGCGTGTCGAGCTTCTCTCTAATCCTCTTCTGCGTTGTGTTGATTTTGATCCGTATGCGCCGAAGCTCCGGGCTTGCGCTGTCGCGGACCTCGCCGCTTGGCGCAATCGCTAGTTCGATCGACTCGGCAAGTTCAGGCAGGCCGGCCAAGAGCTTCACCTTGCGCCCAAGCCTGGGCAGGGCTGCTGTCAAGTTCACGAATCGCCGCTTCAGGTTCTGGCAGGCGTGAAGTGTCTCAGAGACCGCAAGTAGCGATTCGGGCGGCAGGAGAGAGCCAACCACGCGGCTTCTCGCAATGGCCTCGTCTATCATCTTGACGTCCGCGAGTGGAAAGGCCACTGTCCGCAGCAGCTCCACGCCCTCTCTTGTCTCCTCGAGAAGGTTCTCGACGGCAAGTTTCTCCGATTGAGGCGCGAGCTTCTCCACAGCTAATCGGCCCTTGGTCGTCTCTGCAAGCGAGGCGGCCACCTCGATCATCTTAGGAAAATCAAGCAGTCGAAGGCTTTTTTCGTCCAATCGGTCGCTCCTGGTCGTTTATCGTTGCTCAAAAAGTAGTCTGACGGCCGCAGGCTGTCAAGATTGCGGCGTGAGCGATTGATTGGATGGGGTCCACGAAGGACACGAAGCGGCACGAAGAGAGGATGTTTTGCCTCGCGCATTTGCTGCTTGTGGCCAGCTGAGTTACGGGATGCCTTCTGTGGTTGGCTGTCCGTCTTAAACTCCAACACGAATCACAAAAAGGCCTTCGTGTCCTTCGTGGATTATCAATCTTATTGGGCGGGAAAGTGGAGCTGGGGGGACTCGAACCCCCGACCTCCTGAATGCGAATCAGGCGCGCTCCCAACTGCGCCACAACCCCACTTGGTTCATTCAACGAGTATAACAATACTAACGAAGGGAAGGTTTTGGCAAGGGGCGAGCCAATCCACCGAAGCCGAAGGACACGCGGCTCTCGCGTTCATTCGATTGAGATGCCAACCTGTTTTTCAAGAACCTGAAACAGCTGTTTGCAGTGGAGGGCGGCCTTGCGCACCTTGGCTACGTTAAGCAAACCAAGAATCTTCGGAGCGTGTCTCGTTTTGTGATATTCCTTCGCTCCGGTATCTCTTGTCGCCCTCTTTAGCGAATCGTAAATGTCCTGCTTTGCGATTTGCTCAACATCCGAACGATCGGGCAGTGCGTTTTGGTTGAACCCATTGCCATAGAAGGCCGCGAGCGCCATCTTATCGGCCAGAAACCAGGCCTCCATCGTCTGCACCATTAGGTAGCAGTTTGGCTCATATTGAGCACTGAGCTCCCACTTGTCCTCTTCCCTTTCACGAAGGTGCTTCCAAGATGGTGTATTAGGTTCGACCGGGCCTTCTGAATCGATTAGCAGAACATTGAACGCCTCAGGCTTCTGTTGAATCGCCGATTTGAAGCTCTTGAAAGCCATGCCTCTGCTGCCGCAAGCCTTGATATTCCATCCAATCCGCTTTGCCCGGGCCTGCTGCTTGATACCATCGAGGAACTTCCCGAATCCTTTTCTTAAGTCGGCCCTATCTGTCGCCCTGTCGCCCCCGCCCTCAACATAGATGCGTATCTCTCTTACCATCTGTTTCCGCCAAACTCACCGATACGCCACAGCTCCCCAAGTCTGTACTCCTTCAGCCACTCCTCCAGCTTTCCCCGCTCCAGGCGCCGCATGGTCGTTCCGCCGGCATCCTGCTCGCAGACCAGGACCGATTCCGGGATTTCGGAAAGGGCAGAGACAAGGATGTCAGAATGCGTCGTTACGATCAGCTGCGTGCGCTTGGACGCCTCAACGAGCAGGTCCGCAATCTCCCCGATCATGTCCGGATGAAGACCAAGTTCAGGTTCTTCGATGCAGATCAACGGCGGCGGCTCAGGATGGCAGAGGATGACAAGAAGGCACAGATAGCGAAGTGTGCCGTCGGACAGTCGTCTGGCAGAGATCATCCTGTCTCCCCATTCTTTTATATAGACGCTGGCTGTTCCGAAGTCCGTTTTTGTGATCACCTCACCCATGTGATCAGAGAATTTCTGGAGGTGTCCTCGGACCTGTTCTTCAAGATCTCCAGTGAACGGCAAACGATTGATTACCATGGCAAGATTATCGAGCGACTCGTGCAGGGAATCACCGGGTTGGTCTGTGGCTTGATGTTTCCTTGCAGGACACTCAGGGCCCATCTCCCATTTCCGGTAAAGCTGTATCTTGTCAAATCGGTCTGCTATATACTTGATCTCAGGCAGTTGTCGAGGATGTTTGATCTCGTGAAGTGCAGATTGTCTGGAACTGATCTCTGAACGACTTATTGTTTCCATGTGAACGAGTTGTCCGGGATCTTCAGCACGCGGTTGCTTCCTATCAGTCCGAACACGGTAATGGATTAAGCCTTGACCGTCGTTTTTATAGAGGTAACCTGTTCTCAGAACCCCCGGTTGAATATGCTCGCTGGTTACCTCAAGACCCCTTCTGCTTGTGAAGTCACATGTGAAGCTGAGCTGATAGCGAAGGATAGTATTCGCGTCAGGATAGTCAATCATCACCTTCACTTCCGGATTGGACACGCCTTCTTTCCCGTGCCATAGCCATTCCTGGACGCTTCCCTCCCCCTCCAAAAACGGTGCCAGAAGATCACGCGGTGCGGCCTTCAGCAGGGAGATCGCGGCGATCAGATTGGACTTGCCAGATGCGTTAGGCCCGATGAGGACGTTCAGAGGTTCGAGCTTAATCTCCTCGCTGTCGGGGCCAAAGGAGAGGAGGTTGCGCAGGCGAATGGACCGAATGAACCTGTTTGTGGCTTGCTCTTCTTTCTTTCTGTTCTCAGTCATTTATCCTCCTCCAACAGCCATGTTACCCTATTCTGGAAGCGGTTGCTGGCAACGAGCCATGAGATAATGAATCATTGTATTCAACGCTAGCGTTTAAGCAAGATCAACACGGAAGTCGTATCGGTAGAGAAGACAAAGAGCCCCAAGTTAAGGCTTCAGAAGACTTGTCGAAGCGGATCTCGCTGTCTCGTTGAGAGCTGCCTCGCTCTCGCAGCTCGCAGTGATTATGTTCACGGGGCGGAGAGAGCCAACGTCAATTAACTTCAGCACAATAATGTATTCGGCGTCACGTTTCTCAACTGTCCCGACCACCAGCTCCGAGGCGCCGAGCTTGCGCCCCAGCTCTTGCCACAAGGCCGGCATATCGCAGTTTGCAGGCAGCTCCGCGCCCAACTTTGAGGCCATATCGTCTTGACTCATAACTCCGCACTGCAAGCTCGCGATGGCGTTGCGCACAACCCTGGCCAATGATTCGCCGAGAGACCGCCGAACGCCGATCGGGCGCAGATCGATTACAGCGACGCGGCTCGAGGCCATCCTTTTCGCGTATTGTGCATTGCGCTCGTCAATCAGGCCTCGCCAGTAGCTCTCGTCCTTGCCCGCCAGCGTGTCATAGATTTGCCTGGCAAAGCCCTCGATCTGGGGCTGCAAGAACTCTTGAAGAGGCCGCAATCTCAGGTAGGCCGGCTCCGTCAGGGCAGGCACGCTGCCGGCTACCGCCCGCTTGGTTCTGCCAGTGATGTACTGCTTCGCAACGACCTGCCCCTTTATGTCGCGGCACTCGAGAGCCACATCCACGATGTAGTAGCAATCTACGTAGCTAATCAAACCGCCCAATGGCACAAGGCCAGGGACAAGGCCCAGCCCAAAAAGGGAGTAGTGTACGCGTGCGGTTACTTTGTGTATGACGCCGGAGACCTCGAAAAGCGGCGACATCTCGGGAGATAGCGGGGCGTCGAGCTTGGGAAAGCGGAAGATGCTCTTCGCCTCTAAATGTCTCTTGAGCATGGTCTTGAACTGGTCGCTCAGCAATGGGCACTCGTCAGAAGGCTCGTAGGGCGCATAAGCGCCTCGTTCAGCTGGCTCCTTGAAGAACTGTGGAAACTCAAAGGTTACGTATGGCACAAGCCAGAGATCGAGATAAGGGTTGCCCCTGACGGACCCAGACCGCTCATCAACGAAATCACACACAACAGCGACCGGGGTCTCCGGTGCGTTGATCAGTCGCATCTGGTTTGTAGGCGTGGAGTAGTAGATGTTTCTGACGACTTCGCAATTGCAGCCTACTGAGGCAAGCAAGAAGCCGAGCAGCAGCAAGAAAACCACAGCTCTGCTGTATCTAAACGATGTGCCGTGCATGGCCGTTTTATTTGTGGTGGCCATCTTCGCTCCACGACGAGTTTTTCGGATGGCGCCTGCAAGAGATGCGCCGGTGAGAAAATGTCATCGCCCCAGACCGAGTCTCAACTCCGTCCCGCCGGCAGGCCGAGATCATGGCTCTCGCTTTGTCTCGACTGTGGCCACGCTTCCTGGCGCTGACACAGAGGCATCTTCCGGCGTTGGCTTGGGCCTGGCAGCCTCGGCATTGTATCGCTCCCTCGAGAGATTGGCGCGCTTTGAGGCGTGGGGATTATTCTTGTCTATCGAAAGCACCTTCCGGTAGTAGAAGAGCGCCTTGCCGAAGTCCCCAGCGTCAAAAAAACGGTCGGCCGGGCTTGTGTATGTCTTCACAAGGTCTGTTACGATGGCGAGTGCATCCTTGTTCCCGGGGTCTTTCTCGAGAACCTCCTGCACAAAATGATAGGCGCTCTCAGTCTCCGGCGTGGTAAACGCCTTCTTGTCAAACGCTTCCCTCGCCCTCTTAAGTAAAGCAATGATGCCTCGTCTCTTGTCAACCTCGGACTTCAGGCCAGGTGCCTCGAGGTTCTCCGGGTCCATCGCGAGAACCTGGTCCAAAAAAACGCCCGCCTCAACGAATTGGCCGTTTGCGATGCGGAGCTTTGCCTGCTTCAGGAATGAAGCGATGGTTCTGTGCTTCTGAACAAGCCGTAGGAGCTCCCCGCCAACGGCTGCGTCACCTTTCTGGTCAAGTCCAGTCTGAATCTCTTTCTCTGCGGCGTCCAGCTTGCGCTCGGCGATCAGCTTTCTCGCGTTGGCGAAATGCAGACCTGGATTGGGTCTCGGAGGCTCAGGCTTATTGGACACTGCACCAACCTTCTTGCCGTGTTTGACATTCCCCGAGAGATACTCGGTCAGCGCCTCACGAGGTCTAGTGATATCTGTGGGGATCAAGCCGATGAGTTTCACTATTCCCCAAATGGCCCCCAACAGCAGGAGTCCAACGAGAAGAAAGCCAAATATCCGTCTCTTCAGAAGTCTGTTCGTAATCGGCGCCGCAAGCGAGGCGCGAGCCTCCAGCGGGGTGGACCTTGCCTGTATCTTCCCCTCCAAAGCGTAGGACATGATAACAAAGTTCTCCCAGCGCTGCCAGGGCTTGGGGCTCAGCGCCTTCCTGACAATGTAATCCCCATTGTCGGGCGCAGACTCGCCAGGTTGCATTCGTTCCATCTCGCCCATGGCTTGTTTCTCGGGCTTCTGAACCACCCTTCTGGCGTACGCTGACAAGTCAGGGAACTTGCCAGTCTGCATCTCATGGAGCAGTATCCCTGCCGCGTAGATGTCGCAAGTAATCTGGTAAGCAGGTTTGCCGACTCGCTGTTCAGCAGGCAAATACTCAACAAGGCTCGCCCTGTCGATCCCTGTCACTTTTTTACCGCCAGGCGAATGCAATAACCAATCCTTGAGGCGCCTCGAGATACCCAGATCACAGAGCACCAGATCACCGCTTTTCCCGATCATGACGTTCCGCCTGGTCAGATCGTAATGACCAACACCCTGCGAATACGTAAGCTGCATCGCGGCGCACAGTTGGAGCATGTAATCCTTGGCAAGCTCGAAGGGAAGTGGGCCGCGCTTTGTCAGAACATCCTCGAGCGTTAGGCCGTCAAAGTAGTCGCTCACAATGGCAAGGTGGTCGCCCGAGACAATAAAGTCTCTGTATCTCGCGATTGACGGATGTTTTATGGCGGCGATTCCCTCGAAGATGTTACGCAGCTCTCGGATGAGGTCCCGGTCGGCCGCGAATACTGGCCTTAAGAGCTTGACCGCCACCTTCTCCTCCAGCCGGAGGTCTGTGGCGAGGTAAACCGTCCCAGTGGCGCCGCCGGCCTCGTGTCCGAGACGCTTTTCCAGGCGATACCTGTTCTGAATTATCGTTTTGCTTTCCATCTTCAGCAGGCTCCGCCCCAGAAGGTTGTCTGAAAGAAGGCTCCTAGTCGGCCATACTTAAACTTTTCTAGCCTTCTGACCTTCGGCTTCAGACAAGTCCTCGGCGGGCTTTTCAGGCTCCTCCTCCCGATAGACCTCAACAACCGCCCGGACAGCTACGTCGGCCTGCTTGAGAGCGGCTCTTATCTGGGCAGCCGAGGCATCGTTAGTTTTCACAACAAAATTGACTTTCGCGGGCAACTTGCTTCCCTAAAATATGCCCCTGACGCTCGCTGCAACTGCCGCCAGAACGCCACGAAGCGTGCAACTGATCTATCCTTCCAAGCAGACGTTTATACGAAGCTAATCTAAGCCAGCGCCTCAACCTTTGTCAAGAGACGGGTATTCGGCAGTGCCATCACGCCGGGCAGCCTAATTTGCTCTCGCGGATACCTTGCCCGGCAGGAGCGTTTGTGGTTGACTGACTCATGTCATAATCCGAATGTTGCTGCGCATTTCTGTGATAGATTAGGCTCTGCTGATATGAGGCAAAGTGATGTCCCCTAGACTTCCTTCACAGCAACGGCTCTCAACGGAACCGGAGGGCAGACGCACCCTAAGACGCGCGAGGCCCTTTCTGAAGTGGGCTGGAGGGAAACAGCAGCTACTAGCGCAGTTTGAGCAGTATCTCCCGACCAACTTCAAGCGTTACTTCGAGCCGTTCGTCGGAGGAGGCGCGGTTTTCTTTCACCTCTGGGACACGGGACGGCTGCCAACTCATCGTCAGTTGCCAGTTGGCAGTCGTCAGTTGGCGGCTACAATCCGAAATCCACAATCCACAATCCGAAATCGGCATGAGGTTTTTCTCTTTGACAACAGCGATGAACTGATAAACGCCTACAAGGTCGTCAGGGATAATCTGGAAGAGCTCATATCCCTTCTCGCGGCTCACAGGGAGAAGCACAGCCGGGAGTATTATTACGCAATACGGGACCTCGACAGGCACAGCGATCAGTTGGCAACTGGCAGTTGGCAGTTGGCAGATTTCGGAGTGCAGAGGGCGGCACGCACCATCTACCTGAACAAGACCTGTTACAACGGCCTCTACAGGGTGAACGCAAAGGGCCAGTTCAACGTCCCGATGGGCAGCTACAAGAACCCCAAGATACTGCATGAGGACGTGCTTAGGGCAGCAAGTTCAGCTCTTCAGGGTACCACGATTGAGGCCAGAGATTTCCGGTCGGTCGTTGACCTTTGCCGCCCAGGGGACTTCGTGTATCTGGACCCGCCATATCATCCGCTGAGTAAGACCGCGAGCTTCAGAAGCTACACGGCGGCAAGCTTTGGCGATGACGACCAGCGGGACCTCGCCGACGTATTCAGGCAATTGACTGAAAAGGGCTGCCTCTGCATGTTGAGCAACTCCTACACGCCGTTCATTTTGGAGCTTTACCGCGACTTCCGCATAGAGACTGTCAATGCAATCCGCGCCATAAACTGCGACGGCACAGCCAGGGGCGGCGTTCAGGAAGCGGTTGTGCTGAGCTACTAATCGAGGGCAAGAGTATGGCAGGCTACATCTTCGCTTTGGATAACTTGGATTCTTTGCGTCTTTACACAAAAAGTGGGGTGTATGCGACCAAGCTATCTTCGCCTTCGGGTTCATGGAGGGCGCATCATGAGGGCACCTTCGCAGACTACGCAACCATGCAGAAAGGCGATCACGTTTATTTTTTCATCAAGCGCAGAATCTATGGTGTTGGGAGACTTGTTAACGTAGGCGGGGACTGCAAGTTTCTCAATTTTCCTTCGGCCGGTAAACCAGAGCGGTTTTCTTACAGGGACGTCAGGGAACAGTTGATGTGGGACGAGGGCGCGGTCAGTGTAAATCAACGCTGCATATGTGTTTTTGAACCCGATCCTTTTTTCTTCAAGCTAGGCATAGACATGGATGATGTCTTGTCCTCCAATCCGTCAGCTTTTAGAATGCTGAGGGCATTTTGGAAATTGTCGTTTATCAAGTTTGATGACGAAGAGAATCAAGCCTTCAGAAATATCATTCTTAAAGAAAATCAAAGAGTTGTGACCAATTCGGGGGGTGACGAAGGCATCTTTGAATTCGACTCCATGCATCCCCAAATTGCAGGTCGATTGACTAGTGGACGTTACCGTTTGGAGTCAGCTGTCTCTTCGATGTTGTCCAGCTGCAGTGAAGGTGATCGTCTCCGACATGAGATGGCCTTGGAGGCCGGCATTCTCCACCAGTTGTCAACCAATGAGCCGAGCACGTGCGCCGCCTTCGATGAATGGGACTACTTGTCACATCAAGTCATTGCATCACCCTTCAAGCCGATCGATTACATGGACAGAATGGATTTATTCGGTTATTCATACATACCTGGTTTCAAACCCACTAAGTCTCGCTTTTTGGTCGGAGAGGTAAAAAAGGATGCTGCCAAACCTGAGGACGTTGATCAGTTGCTGAAATATGTTGACTGGGTGCGCGATGAATACTGCTTTGGTGATTATTCAATGATTCGTGCTTTTCTGGTGGCCTACGAGTTCGACCCAGAAGTAATGCAACATAAGGAAGCTATTGCCGCGAGAAGATATACTGTCGGAGTCAGACCAGCGAGATCTTTGGAATGGAATGACCTGAAACTGGTGAAATACTCGTTCAACACAACATATAGGCGCATTGATTTCAATCTTATAGGGCGATGCACATGATGTCCGCTTTGAAGAAAACACTGACGACGGGTGTGCAGAGCCCGGTCGGGAGTGATTGTATCTCTAACGCGGCTGGGCAGGTGGGTCCTGCCTGCTAGGGACGAAGGGATGTAACTCATATGAACTACCTTCACTATGATTTACACCTCGCATCAAACGATGTGGTTGAGGTGACTCTGGATCACCAGGCGAATGTTCGTTTACTCGACGATGCCAATTATTCCCGCTATAAGAGAGGAGAACGGCACTCTTACTACGGTGGACTCGTCAAGACTTCGCTTATTCGTTTGGCTGCACCTCGCGCTGGGCATTGGCACTTAGTCGTTGATGTGGGGGGCTATGCGGGCACGGTCAGGGCTTCCGTTAAGGTGATTAAGGGATAAACCATGAGAGACTCAAATCACTCGACAAGCGATCAGGCGATCCGACCTGAGATAGAGATTGCTCCTATTGAGAAGCTCACGATGTACATGGTACTTGATACAGAACTTAAGACACTTGAGAGAGGCCCTAGAAGCTCGATTTATCTCAATTTTGCGCTCCCTCTTCTGTCAATAGCAATCACATTCATCGTTGCATTGCTTATTACGGAGATCCCAAATCCGAAGACGTATGTCTGTTTTGTGGTGCTGGCTTCAGTGTTTTCTGTTCTCGGCTTGCTGCTGATGTTCCTGTGGCGTAGAGATCTTAGATCAACGTCAGACACTGTTAAAGCGATTAGAGGAAGACTACCTTCTAAAGCGAAGGCACTACCAATTGCCGCCCAAGCTGTCAGAGATGATGCCAGTTTGGCGCTTGAGTTAGTCACGGCTCATTATGGATCTCAAGAGAGAATGATTGACGTCACGGAGCAATTAAAGGCGAAAGTGAAGAACGGGAAGCTGACCGTGAGGGCCTCGAATGATATCGCCGGAGATCCTCATCATTTAGTAAAGAAGTCTCTGCACATTGTCTATCTGAGGGAGGGTAAGCTGTTCCGGGCGACAATCGGAGAAGGGCGGACACTTACGCTTCCTGAATGACTGTATGTCAAGATAGCCATTCCGCACGGCATATTATATATTCCTCGTTGAGTCGGGATGTGCAAGTTCGTTCGCGAACAACGAGTATGTGATACCCCGCGTCCTTGTCTTGCGGGATTTTTATATCAGGTGTAGGGGGCAAAACGTGTTTTTACAGTTTGAAGGGAAGGTCGAGAGAGGAGACATACTTGGCAAGAGCGTGCAAAGCCACTTGGTCTGCGAGGACGGCCCTGGGAAAGCATCCAAGAGACTGATTCTAGGGGAGAATACCGAAGTCCTGCGACACCTTATGCACGATCCAGCAGTTTATCGAAAGGTTGAGTTGGTCTATATCGATCCGCCATTCTCGACAAATACAGTTTTCAGAATCGGGAAACAAAGGGCGAATGCGGTGAGCTCGAGTCGCCTGGACCCTGCCGCGTACACAGACCGGCTTACGGGGTCAGCATTTATCGAGTTCTTGCGTGAGCGTCTGATACTCATCCACGAGCTAATGTCTGAAACGGCCTCGATCTACCTGCACATTGATTACAAAGTTGGACACTACGTCAAGGTGATGATGGACGAGGTGTTTGGGGCCTCGAATTTCAAGAACGACATAGCTAGAATAAAATGCAATCCGAAGAACTTCAAACGGAGAGCCTTCGGGAACGTCAAAGACCTCATTCTGTTTTATACAAAGTCACAGCGCTACACGTGGAATGAGGCGAGGGTTGGGCTCACCGAGGCCGATTTGGATAGGCTATTCAAGAAGGTTGACGATGACGGCAGGCGTTACACAACGGTTCCTCTGCACGCGCCTGGAGAGACGAGAGATGGTCCGACAGGTGAACCTTGGCGGGGGATTGAGCCCCCCAAGGGCAGACACTGGCGGAGCGACCCGAAGGTCCTCGAGGAGTTGGACCGGCGTGGCCTAATTGAGTGGTCTGCCAACGGCGTGCCGAGGAAGATGCTCTTCGCCGATGAGACCGATGGCAAGCGGCTACAGGACATCTGGGAGTTCAAGGACCCTCAATACCCATCGTATCCTACTCAGAAGAATCTGGAGCTATTGAAGCTTATCGTTTCGACCTCATCAAACGAAGGCGATCTCGTGCTCGATTGCTTCTGTGGGTCTGGGACAACGCTATTGGCCGCCGAGGAGCTGGGTAGGAATTGGATCGGCGTGGATCAGTCAGAGCAAGCAATAGCCGTCACCAGGAGGAGGCTAGCTGCTGAACAGCCAACAGTATTTCGCACAAGGCCCGAGTACGACTTTCTGAGGCTGGTGCCCTCCGATGCATAGAGTGGAAATATCCAACAGCGGGTCGCCAGCATCACTTATGGTGTGTGCGGGATCGTCGGAATATGGCGAGGGATCACAAGGGATCAGATATGACCCCAATCATCAAGTTGAACCAGATCGAGCCAAATCAAATTGACTTGCGAGGAGGAGGGCCAGAGATGATTTTGGAGGCAGGCCGGGTAGTTTTTGATGTCGCGAAGATGTGTAACCTGACTGTTTTAGCCTTTCTGACGACCCAATCTCCGCCCAGGGCCTGCTTAAACGGGGCAAAAAACGTGAAAACCAAGATGTCAATTCGCAATCCAAATGGCGTTGGCATTCTTAGATTTCTGCTTGAAATCTTCAGTTGAAGGAGTCAGTCTTGAACTATTAAACATCGATTTTGCTTTTCGGTTTGAGGAGCTCTCAATGTCTGCTAAGGCAAGAAAAGAGAAGTCGGTTACGCTTGATGCCTTGCTCAAAACGATGATCAAGCGCGGCGCTTCTGATTTACATCTGGTTCCGGGGTCGCCTCCGCGGCTGCGCAAAGATGGCAAAATCGTGCCGATCTCTAAAACTCCCCTTGCCCCCGCTGAGACAGAGAGACGTTGCCTGGGCCTGCTGAATGAAGACCAGAAGAAGCGTTTTTCGAGGGATAAGTCGATAAACATCAGCTTTGGGATAAGCGGGCTGGCGAGGTTTCGTGCAAGCCTCTACTACCAGAAGGGCAGCATCTGCGGCACCTTCAAGGAGATAATTAAGGACATCATGCCCGCCCAGCAGCTCGAACTACCATCGACTTTCTTCGAGCTCCTCGACAAGAGATCGGGACTAATGCTCATAACCGGCCCGGCCGGCTCAGGCAGGTCAACTGTCTGGGCGTCGGCAATCGATTTTCTGAACGAGCGCAGGAGCTTGCATATAAGGACGATCGAAGACCCCATCTCGTTTCTTTTTCAACACAAGAAGAGCATGGTAACGCAGGTGGAAATAGCCTCAGACGTGCCCTCGGTCCGGCAGGCACTTGCGGCGGCGCAGGAGCACAACGCAGATGTGATCGGCATTTCAGGTCTTGACTCGCTGGACGCGTTTACAGGAGCGCTGCAGCTTGCAGAGAGTGGAGTTCTGGTTATCGGGTGCGCGCAGGCTCCAAGCTGCCAGTCATGCGTGAGCAATCTGCTCGAACTCGTTCCTGACAGCCGCGCTAGCTCCATCCGAAACAGCCTCGCCAGAAATCTCATAGGGATAACATGCCAATATCTCGTGCCCAAAAAGGACGGCCAGGGCCGGGCGCTCGCTATGGAACTGCTCGTCGCGACGCCTGACGTTCAGCAGATGATCAGGAACAATACGCAAATGCTCCATTCGCTGATGGAATCGGGCACTGCTGGGATGCAGACCAAGGACCAAGCCCTGCTGGAGCTCTACAAAAAAGACCAGATAGACTTCGGGACCGCATTCGACATGATGGAAGACCCCGCTGAACTCATCAAGGCGGGATAGGGAAGACCTAGCTGTCTGGCCGCCACGTGGCACGCCCTCTTGTCCGGCGACCTCCGATTGGTGGTGTGAGTTGCCTATGATCTCACCCGATGCCGCCTACCTTGCGCTGACAACATCCTGTCAGATTTTCTCTCGTTCGGCTCACGGGTGTTGAGTCAATTGCACCTCTTGCCATACAATCTAGGGGGTTGATGACACTTCGGAGGTAATATGAGACTGTTTTCAGGGCTCAAGAGAAGCCAGCGTGCCTGGCTTATTGGCATCGTAGCGGTTGGTTTAATCGCGAGAGTGGTGTGGATGTTCGCCATGCCCTATTTCGTTCCTCTGACCCAGCAGGCCGACCCCCAGGAGTACAACCAGTTGGCCAAGAACCTCATCGCTGGAGAAGGCTATTGCCTGAAAGGCCTCTCTGGGCACTTCCGTTTCTTGATGCGCGAGCGGCTCAACGAGCCCAGCGCAAGACGCCCGCCTCTATACCCGCTGCTTCTGGCGGTGGTCTATCGCATCTTCGGCGAGAGATACAGGGCAGTATTCCTGCTTCAGTGCTTCTTCGACGTTCTGACGATGCTCGCGGTCTTTGCGCTCTCGAGGCGCCTCTTCGGGAGCGTGAGTGTGGGTCTTCTGGCGACAGGCCTTACTGCTTCATATCTTCCGTTTTTTCAGCAGAACATTGTTGTAATGGCAGAAAATCTCAGCATGATGCTGACTACTCTGTCCCTTTGGGCAATGGCCGAAGCCATAGCGATGCCCAAGGTCAGACTTTTTGTCCTGAGTGGGCTGTTGCTTGGCGCAGCGGCGCTGGCCAGACCTGAGTCTCTTGCCTTAGCTGTTTTCCTTTCGATCGTTCTATTCTTTATTCTGAGGGCCGAAAAGATCGGCATGAGGCGCGCCGCCCTGATGCCGGCGCTCATGTTGCTTGCCTCATGCACACTTCTGTCTCCCTGGGTGATTCGAAACGCTATAGTTTTCCACAGGTTTCTGCCTGGGACGACGTTGGTCGGGACAAACATGATGGAGGGGCTTTATATCCCTACCCAGCGAAACGTCTCCGGACTCAGGGCCTCACTTCCGCCTGATGTCCTCTCGAAAGTTGAGGGCCTGACTGAGGTCCAGGCGAACGACATTCTCC
>CAZKNE010000011.1:0-17075 GCA_964554005.1 uncultured bacterium
CTATCGCCCTAGTCTCCCTTATGACCGTAACCTTTATCTGCCCAGGATATTCTAGCTCATTCTCGATCTTCCCGGCCACATCTCGGGCCAACATACTCGCCCCGTTGTCCTGAATCTGGTCTTGATCGACCAGAATCCTGATCTCTCTGCCGGCCTGAATAGCGTAAGTCTTGTTCACTCCCTTGAACGAAGCCGCTATCTGTTCCAGCTTCTCGAGGCGCTTGATGTAGCTCTCCAAAACCTCGCGCCTCGCCCCAGGTCTAGATGCGGAAAGGGCGTCGGCGGCCTGCACAAGGACGGTGCCGACCTGAGCCTCCCTAAGATCGGAGTCGTGATGTCTTTCTATAGCCTCAACCACGGCTTCCGATTCGCCATACTTGCGAGCTAAGTTGGCCCCGATCTCAGCATGGGTGCCCTCGACCTCGTGATCGACTGCCTTCCCAATGTCATGCAAAAGCCCTGAACGACGCGTAGTCCGGCTGTCTGCGCCGAGCTCGCTGGCCATTATCCCAGCTATATAAGCCACCTCTTTTGAGTGCTGTAGAACGTTCTGCCCGTAGCTGGTTCTGTACTTCAGCCGCCCGAGCAGCTTGACAAGCTCAGGATGCACTTTCCCGACTCTCGCCTCAAACAGAGCTTGCTCGCCCTCTTCGATTATCTTGGCATCGATCTCTTTGCGAACCTTGCCCACAATCTCCTCTATTCGAGCAGGATGTATCCGGCCGTCGGCAATCAATCTGTCAAGAGCCACCGCCGCTATCTTCCGCTTGATGCCATCGAAACACGAAACGATGACTGCCTCCGGGGTGTCGTCAACTATCAGATCAACCCCCGTCGCGAGCTCAAGCGCACGAATGTTGCGGCCCTCGCGACCGATTATCCGCCCCTTCATCTCGTCGTTCGGAAGATAGACAACCGCCACGCTCGTCTCTGCCGCATACTCCGTGGCACAACGCTGAATGGCAGTCGAGATGATCTCACGAGACACCTTGTCTGCATTCTCACGCGACTCAGCCTCAATGTCCCGTATTGTCCTGGCCGACCGATCCCTCGCATCCGCAACCATTTCCCTCATAAGAGCATCCCGGGCCTCGTTACGGGTGAGGCCAGCCACTCGAACAACCTCTTGTTGAGCCTCCTTCAACAGCGCCCGCCGTTTCTCTTTAAGAAGGGTCAGCTCACGCTCCCGGCCTGCATTCTCACGCTCCTTCTTGGCCAAAAGACGCTCCCTCCTCTCGAAACTGTCAACCCGCCGGTCCAGGCTCTCCTCCTTTTGCAGCAACCTCCTCTCAAACTGACGGAGCTTCTCCCCCTGGCTCTCCATCTCGCGCTCCAGCTCCTCCTTGAGCCGATACAGCTCATCCTTGCTCTTCAACTGCGCTTCGCGTTTGGCAGTCTCCGCCTTCTCCTGGGCATCCTTTACGATCTCTTCTGCAAGATCCCGCGCTCGCTTGAACTTTATCTCCACCAGATGCTTTCTAAGCAAGTAGCCGGCAGAAAGACAAGCCACTGCAAGCACAGCAATAACGACTGAATTCACCTTAAACCCCTGCCTTCCCTATTACCATCAGTCTAATGGTCATAACTCAAAGTACAAATAGTGCAGGGAAATGCTCGTTGAAAGGCCGGGTAAGTGCGCAGAATCTTGGAGTTCTCGAACCTCAACAGCCGGGTGAGACTATAGAGACGAATTATGGTGGGCGGTCGCCCTGAAACGCCGTGTGGCAGGGCAACATGAGAACCCAGTTTGTATAGGTGGGGAAATCATCGGACACTTTAGGCTTCCCTGCGAAATGCATGGCTTGCACACCGCGCCCGAATGGAAAGCCCCTCTAATCTCTAATTGCCTCAAATGTCCTATCACCATCACAAACGCACCAGAATGCGACCTGCCCACCAAAACTGGGACGAATCCGCCCTCTGTCTATGCATCATTTTACTTTGCTTGTCTCAACTCGACTAACAAGACCTATTGGCCCTCACTCTATCAACCCCAGAAGCCGCTTGCCCTCTTGCTCGAAACTCTCCTTTAGCGCCCGATACTCATCCCGAAGCAGCAAAAGCTCATACCCAAGCTGCATCATCGCAAGCACGGATATCCTGGAACTCGACGTCGATGGAAATACCCCACGCAAGTCTCCCGCCAGATTATTGACAAACCCGGCAACCCTCTCCACCTCGTTCTTACCGCACGAACTTCGGAAAGTATATCGCTTGCCCTGAAGCTCCACCTCTACCTCGTTTGTGAGAGCATCGCTCTCCTCAAGCAAACCCGCGGCCTCTTGGCTCAATCGGCCTAGTCCTCCTCACTCTCAAGAAGCACCAGCAGACCCTCGACCTTTGTCCGAACCATTTCCTGTTGATCTATAAATGTCTTATATTCCTCCTTTATCGACAATAGCTCACCTATCTTCTCGTCTGAACGCACCATCTTGCGCATCGTCTCCTCAAGCTCATCCCGAAGACCATCACGCTCTTTAATCAACTGCCTCTTCTCCTCAACCAACTGCTTGATGCGGCGTTCAACCTCCAGAAACGACGTCATAACATCCGGCGCATGTGCCTGCTCAGCATCCGCCGCCGAAACCCTGCCAGCCGAAACTGCCTCGACAGACTCCCTGCCCAGCATCTCGTCCCCTGCGCCGGCATCCAATCCATCGCCAAGCACGCCCAGGGGAGAACGCTCGTCCCAGTCCGGCTCGCCTTCTAGCCCCGACTGCTCCCCGACCAGCTCATCATCACCGGCCCGCTCCGAGCCCGTGGGTTTAGCCAACTCATCATCCAACCTATCGAAACCTGGACGGTCTATCACTTTATGCCTCTTTGGAAGCTGCAAACTGGGTCAACTTCTCGAAACCCGCCGGATCAAATATCGCGATCTGCGACAAGACCTTCCGATTCAGCGTAACTTCCTTCTCGCCGAGGCCATGAATGAACTCACTGTATCTAACCCCGTGCGCCCTCGCCGCAGCGCTGATACGTAGTATCCAAAGCCGCCTAAAATCTCTCTTGCGCGTCCGGCGGTCCCTATATGAAAACGCAAGAGCACGAAGCACCGTCTCGTTGGCAGATTTAAAAAGCTTCCGGCGGCCGCCCCGGTAGCCCTTGGCCATCGCGAGGACCTTCTTGTGGCGGCGTTTTCGCGCTACCGAAAACTTTGCTCTAGGCATAGTTTATCCTCTCTTCCTCAATGCTCAAAGATATACATAGACTTTTCCTAAGTCTATACAAGATTGTCCACACCGCAAGTCACCCTTATCAGCGAATAACTAGCAGTATCTCAGGAATAAGGCAAAAGCCTTGAGATATGCTTGCGATCGGCAGCGCTAACAGGGGCCAGTTTGCCTAACCTATTCTTTCGCCTTCGTGTCTTCTTACTAAGAAGATGCCCTTTGTTCGCATGGTTCCTCATGATGCGTCCCGTGCCGGAAACCTTGAATCGCTTCTTCGCTCCGCTTGAAGTCTTCAATTTTGGCATAGCCTAAACTTCGCCTCCTCAAACACAATCCATTGTAGTATTGAACTCACTCCTCGCCGCCTAGAGCATCCCAAAATGACCAACGCAGCTTGTTCTGGCGCAATAACTACGCCTCCAAAAACTACTGAACGCTGCTGGCCTCGGCTCTCTCGACTACTTGCGAGTTGCGGGCCACCTGGCCCTCATCATTCTTTGGGCTGCGCTTCCTCCTAGGAGCCAAGACCGTCGAGAGATTCCTACCCTCAAACCGAGGCTCGCCGCTCCCAGACGCGGCATCTCCAACCGCATCGATCACCCGTTTCAGGAGAACTCCGCCAAGATCAATGTGCAGCTTCTCCCGACCTCTGAACCAGATGCTCACCTTGACCTTGTAGCCCTCGTCCAAAAAATGCGTTATGTGCTTTATCTTGAAATCAAAATCGTGCTGATCAGTCCTCGGCCGAAACTTGACCTCCTTGACCTGGGCCCTCGCCTGAGACTTCTTTGCAGTGTGAGACTTCTTACTGGTCTCATATTTGTGTTTGCCAAAATTCATTATCTTACAGACCGGCGGAACGGCCCTGGGGTCAACCTCCACCAAGTCCATGTTGCGGTCAGCCGCCTTCCGCTGCGCCACCCTAGTCGGCATTATACCAAGCTGCTTGCCGTCCTGACTAATGACTCTTACTTCGCTTACGCGAATTGCCCCATTAACGCGTAGCTGTTTCTCTTCTATGGGCACCCTCCTAAAAAACCTCGTGGTTTCGCGTCTGCTCGCCAGCCCGCGTCATAAACTCATCAAGCGTCATCGTCCCCATTTGCCCGTGCGAGCGGCGCCTCACTGAAACGTTGGAGGCCTCGGCCTCCTTCCCACCAACTATCAATGTATATGGAACCTTCGAGTGCTCCCTTATCTTGAATCCCAATTTCTCGCTCCGGTCATCCAGGACCGACCGGAACCCGGAACCTAAAAGCCGTTCATAGACACTGTTTGCATACTCATGTTGAGCGTCAGCAATAGGCAGCACCGCAACCTGCACCGGCGAGACCCACAGCGGGAACGCACCGCCCCAGTGCTCAATGAATACGCCCATGAATCGCTCGAGCGACCCCAGAATCGCCCTGTGGATCATTACAGGCTGTTCCTCTGCTCCCGAGCTGCTTACGTACGTCAAATCAAACCGTTCGGGAAGGTTAAAATCAAGCTGTATCGTAGTCCCCTGGTGCTTGTGGCCATAGGCGTCAACGAGCTGAAAATCAATTTTAGGACCATAGAAGGCCGCCTCGCCCAGAACCTCCTTAAACTCCAAATGCTTGGCCTGCAAAACCCGCCGCAGAATCGACTCGGACGCATCCCAGACCTCTGGCACGCCAATGTAGCTCTCTTGCTTATCAGGGTCCCTAAGAGACAGCTCGATTTCAAACTCATTAAACCCAAATTCCCTTATCATAAACAGCGCAAGGTCAACCACAGAGCCAACCTCGGCCTCCACCTGGTCGGCCCGGCAGAAGATGTGTGCGTCATCGCACGTGTACCCGCGCACTCTAAACAACCCGTGCAATGTCCCAGAACGCTCACGTCTGTAAACCGTCCCGAGCTCTGCGTATCTTATCGGAAGCTCGCGATAAGACCTTACCCTCGATTTATATATCTGAAGGTGCAAGGGACAATTCATGGGCTTCAAAACGTATTCCTCGCTCCCCACCGGCAGAATATACATGTTCTCTTTGTAGTAGCCGTAATGCCCTGATGTCTCCCACAGTGTGCTCTTGGCGATATGAGGCGTGCTCACCAGCTCATAGCCCCGCCTCAAATGCTCCCCAATCCAGAAATCCTCAATCAGCTTCTTGAGCATCGCGCCCTTGGGGTGCCAATAGACCAAGCCTGCGCCCACCCGCTCGTCTATCGAGAAAAGGTCGAGCTGCCTCCCCAACAGCCGGTGATCGCGCAGCTTCGCCTCAGAAAGCAGCCTAAGATGCTCCTTAAGCTGCTCCTCCGTCGCGAAAGCAGCACCGTATATCCGCTGAAGCATGGGGTTCTTCTCGTCACCAAGCCAATACGCACCAGCAACCGACGTCAGCTTGAAGACACCCAGCTCTCCTGTCGATCTGACGTGAGGACCCTTGCACAAGTCAACGAAATCACCGTGCCGATAAACCGTGATCTCCTCCCCCTCCGGCAGCTTCTTTATGAGCTGAACCTTGTAATCCTGCCCCAGCCCACCGAACAGCGCCAGCGCCTCGTCCCGGGACAGAGCTTCTCTCTCAAAAGGTAACTCCTGGGCAACAATCTCACGCATCTTCGCCTCAATCGCCTCGAAATCCGCCTCGCTGAACCGGCCCTCCCGTTCAAAGTCATAATAGAACCCGTTCTCAATCGCCGGGCCAATCCCAAGCTTGGCCCCCGGAAAGAGTCGCAACACAGCATCGGCAAGAACGTGGGCTGTGCTATGCCTATATGCATTCAAATCAAACGTCATGTCGTTCCACTTATTTTAACCAAAGCACGTTCCGATCACATCGCATCTCCAAAGATACAACTCCATTGGAAATCATACTACTGGAAGCGAAGGTAACCGGAAATGGTAGGCACGGGCGGCTTCGAACCGCCGACCTCTACCGCGTCAAGGTAGCGCTCCACCCCTGAGCTACGTGCCTACATAACCTAAAAACCTCATAACGAGACAAACAGTACGAAAAAAACTCATCATCCCCACAATAATGCTAGCTCCACCGTGATGTCAACCGCCAAACCGCTAACGCGCCGCCGGCCCAGCCCGGACAAGGCTAACTGCGTGCGATTCTGCGCGCAGCGTAAATGTGCGATGTGCCCCGCCCCATCACGGTATTTGCCTGCCTCGGATACGATGAGCTCACCTGCTCGCTCTCCGAACCACTCTGAGCCCGACCGTCTCGTCGCGCCGGCCCGGCCACAGCCAGCCGCGTGAAGCAGACCGACAATCCTCGCGATTGCTCTGATAGCACCCACCTCGAACAACGCGCTGTGTGCCTTTCTCAGGCCCATGAGGGTCGTTTGCCTGGGACGAGACGTATTTCTCATAGAAGTCCCAACACCTCTCCCAGACGTTGCCGTGCATGTCATAAAGCCCGAACGCGTTAGGCGCAAGCTCGCCAACCAAGTGGACGCGGCCGTTGGAGTTATTCTTGAACCAGCCGACGCACACAAGGAACGACGGCTTGCCCCGCTTACACTTCCCGAAGGCCTCATCACCCGTGCAGTAAAGCGACGTCGTCCCCGCCCGGCAAGCGTATTCCCACTCCACCTCAGTCGGCAGACGGAAACCGTTTGCTGAGAAATCGCATACAACGTCCTTGCCTGAACCGCTGTAACATTTCTCGAGCCCAAACCGCTCGGAAAGCCTGTTGCAGAAGAGGCAACAGTCGTCAAAGTCAATCCCGGTAACCGGCCCGCGGGCGCTTCCGTCAAGGCGACCCCAGCCCATTACCTTCCCGAAAGCTGCACGGGTAACCTCAAACTCCGACATCTCAAAACCGCTTCTGATTGCCACGTGGTGCAACGGCCCCTCGTCGATGCCGATACCTGCCTCACCCGCGTTCCGGCTGCCCATGTCGAACTCGCCCGCCGGCATCCTAACCATCGTGAGCATAACCCCGTCCCCGAGGCTATAGCTTATCCCCTGGGCGTAAAGAAGCGTCGGGTCTAGACTGTCCGGACTGTCGATCGCTCTAGCCGGCAATATAACTCGTGTGTAGCTGTAGCCAAACAGCGGCAGTGTAACGAGCAGAAACGCCGCGACACCGGCCGCAATCGGTGCAGCTGCTCTGAGTGCTGGCCATCTCCCTAAAATCATCGCTAACTCCCTCATCTAAACATCGTTCTCACATAACAGTTCTGTTCTGATTGTTGTTGCACCCATTCTACATGAAGGCCAGCTCGCGTTAAACAAAACACCGGACCTCAACAGTTAAACAACGATGGGCCCCTTGAGGCCAATCTCGCTCGTGCCGCACTTGCGGGCGATGATCTTTTTACTGTGAAGATGTAGAGCATGGGGATAGGGACGAGCTTGAAAGGGTGGTGGAGGAGGTTGTGGGCAAGCGACCAGCCCGTGCTGTATAGGAAGAACCGCGTCGGCAGCACAAGCTGCACGAACATCGCGAGCATGACGTTGCTGGTAACCATCGGCGTCAAAGGTCGCGCGTTGTTCAACAGCTACCTGCAAGAGTTATTGGCGGACGACGACGTTCCAAGCCAGGTCAAAGCCGCGTGGAACAGCACAATCCAAGGGATTACCTCGGTCTAAGGGCATTCTCAGCAGCGTGCCTCACCTACCATCTACGACGCCGCGCCTTGCGAGCAATTGGCCGCGGGTGCAGTATCAGGGCTTCCTCTGGTGGTTTCTTCCGGTCTAAGCGCGATTTTGTGGCTCATTCATTCCTAATGGCAAGGCTCTTGACTTGGATAACCACCCGACTAATATGGACTTTTGATAAGCTTGGCGCATCCATGACCGGATGTCGCTCAGAAGCATAAGGTGTGAGAATGGCGCGAAAACCTTCCGCTATACATTTGAACGGCAATCTGCACGGTCCTCTTGGCGGTCCAGAGAACGCCCGGAAGATAGCATTGAAGCTTTTTCCTGAGACCAAAACCGCGTCGGTTATGGGCACAAATAGGAATAGACGGGCCAGTCGGATAATCGCTTTTGGCTGGTATGGTGGGAAATACAATCATCTCGAGTGGCTTTTGCCTTTACTACCCAGGTGTCACCACTATTGCGAACCTTTTGGAGGATCGGCCGCAGTTCTTCTTAACCGGGAACCTTCGCCTGTTGAGACATACAACGACATATATGGCGAGGTCGTGAATTTCTTCCGCGTCCTGAGAGACCAGAAAGAGAGGCTAATAGAGCTGATTGGGCTGACCCCGTTTTCGCGAGAGGAATTCTACTACGCATTACAGACGGACCCGAGCAGGACTCCTCTTGAAAGGGCACGATGCTTCTTTGTTCGCGCCAGGCAAGTCCGAACTGGTCTCGCGCAGAAGGCATCCCTGGGTCGATGGGCCAATTGTAAGAACACCAGTCGAGCTGGGATGTCAGGTGTTGTCTCTCGTTGGTTGGGCAGCGTAGAACGTTTACCTGAGATCGCGGAGCGATTCTTGCGAGTTCAGATTGAGAATCGGCCCGCTGTTGAAGTAATCCGACTTTACGACAGTGATAACGTCTTATTCTATTGCGATCCCCCGTATCCACACGAATCTCGAACCGACTCAAAGGCCTACGGTTACGAAATGACAGACGCCGACCACAAGCAGCTCGCTGAAGTGTTGACCCGGGTCAAGGGGAAGGTCGCGCTGTCGGGATACAGGTGCGCCCTTATGGACCAGCTGTATTCCTCTTTTCGACGAATCGACGCGCCCACCAAAAGATGCCACTCCTCGAAAGCGCCCCGGACAGAGGCGCTCTGGATCAACTACTGAGAAGACAGATAGCCGGCGTTGGACATAAACAGGCAAGCGAGCTGCTCAGAAAGACATTTGATGAGGCTGAAAGGCTACTCCCGTTTAGGGCGGCACCGGCGATTCCTGATGAGCAGAAGTGTTATTTTGACGCTATCTTCAAGTCCTCAACGCAGGCGTATCGCGAGGTTCTGCTTGGATGTATCGTGGTCAGATTACTGGACAAGGGCATAGATATTAGGCTTCCGTACGTAAGCCAGGGCGACCAAGCATTTAACGGACGGGACCTCGATGAAAAGGTGATAAACCCATTTCTGAAAGAACAGCAGATACCGAGCTCGAAGGGGCCTTATCTAAGTGTTTTCAGAAGGCAGGTGCGATTCGACGAGAGCACACGAGAGCGGCTGAGAGATAAGTCAGGTTACGACGCTTTCTTATCAATAGTCTCAAGACTGGAGAGCGAACACGATGACACTGTGCTTCAACGGTACCTGCTTTATGCTCTCTATTGTTTTCTTGTGCTCCGAGAAGCTTCCAGAATCCCTTTAGCAAGGGTCCATCGTCTGAGCGTTCCGCAGTATGAATCTGTTGTGGATCATATGTTAGGGACGGCCAGTGGTGGGCTCATTCCGGTCCTGCTGGTGGTTGCGATGTTTCGGGCACTCAAGGAAGCGTTCGCACTCGATTGGGACATCGACTATCAGGGAGTAAATGTTTCAGATCGTTCCTCCCAAGCAGCTGGCGACGTGACAATAAAGACAGGAACGCACCTTGTCCTCGGCGTGGAGGTCACCGAACGCCGTGTTGACAAGGCAAGAGTCGTCGCGACGTTCCAGAGTAAGATAGCCCCAGGAGGCGTTGAAGATTACGTTTTTCTCGTCAATCTAAAGCTCATAAATGACGAGGCGATCAGGCAAGCACACCAGTACTTCGCACAGGGGCATGAAGTCTGTTTCGTTGACCTGCGCACTTGGCTCTCGACCTTGCTCGTGACTATAGGCGTCAAAGGTCGCGCGTCGTTCAACAGATACCTGCAAGAGTTATTGGCGGACGATGACGTTCCAAGCCAGGTCAAGACCGCGTGGAACAGCGCAATCCAAGGGATTACTTCAGTCTAAAGTCGCCTTGAGGGCCAGGGAGAGCCTATGACTCGGCTTGCGAGGTGATCTTCAGCCGCGTCTTGCCCGTCGTGTAGGCGTCCTCGCCGTTGCCAAACTTGCCCTCGAGGCGGAATGACCATCGCGAATCTGCTATATACAACATCCAGTCATGGCCACCTCAAAAACCACCACCGGTCGAGGCACCACACAAGAATACAACACACCCTTGCGGAACCGCTTGCGCTGCCGCTATGGGCGCTTGACCGTCCGGCGGCTCTTGGCCTATTGTTGCCGTTGGTTGGGGAGTGCGTTCTTGGCGAGAGAATCAGGAAGGCTAGGCAAAGGAAACGGTGAGTATGAGTTGGCGCAGGTGCGTGTTCTTTGTGTTGGCTAGCCTCTTACTATTCGGTTGCCAGCAGGGCGGGCACGAGCAGAAACAGCAGGCGAGCCGTGTTTCCGGACCGTTCAACGCCAGCAGGGCTTTCTCCCACCTTGTAGCACAGGTCAACCTCGGGCCGAGGGTCCCCGGGACCGAGGCGCACTTAAAGTGCCTCGACTACATCATCCATCATCTGTCATCGACCGCCAAGTCGCTTCAGACGCAGCAGTTCCCGATAGACTGCTATGAAGAGCCTATCAAGGGGACTAACATCTTGGCGACTTTTGGCAACGGAGCCGGCGAGCCCATATTCTACTGCTGCCACTGGGACACGCGGCCAATCGCCAACAAGGACCCGAACCCCGACAACCGATACAAGCCTATCCCGGGCGCAAATGACGGGGCGTCCGGCGTTGCAGTCCTCCTAGAGCTCGCTACGTTGTTCCACCAAAAGCCGCCGCCAAGAGATGTCTCACTGGTTTTTCTGGACGGCGAGGACTCTGGCGAATACAGAGAATGCAAGTTCTGCATCGGTTCTTATTATCTAGCCCGCAATCTCGACTCGCTGTTTCCCAAGCGGCCGAGCTTCGGAATCCTGATTGATATGATAGGAGATAAGGACCTGTCGATCCCTAAGGAGAGATATTCCGTTGCCGCAGCGCCTCATATCGTCAATGCGGTCTGGGCCATAGCTAGGCGCCTCGGATACTCTCAGTTCAAGGATGTGCCCGGACCGGCGGTTTTCGACGACCACATCTGGTTCATCCGGGCGGGCGTCCCAACGATAGACATCATAGATTTCGACTATCCTGTTTGGCATACTCTCCAAGATAATGTTGATCATTGCAGCAAAGAGTCGCTCAAGGTGGTCGGGGATGTGCTTTACGTTCTTGCGTGCGAGGAGTAGTTGCAGGCCGTGGGCTATCTCGTCTGCCTATGAGCCTTGTAGGGTAACATGTCTTTTTTAGGAGGCGCTATGTTTTCGCCGAGAGACCTTTTTACACTGGATAGTTTCCAGCATCGAGCTCTTTTTGATGGCCTCAAGTTCGCATGGGAGGCCCTGCCCCTCATAGAGGGCTACATAAGATCAGTGATCAAGCCAGCCATCCGCGGCCAAGTGATGGCTAACGTTACCTTGCTCGCCGACGTTTCTATCGGAGAGGGCACGGTCGTGGAGCCCGGCGCACTCATAAGAGGTCCAACAATCATAGGCAAGAACTGTCAAATCCGCCAAAACGCATACATCCGCGGCTCGGTGATCGTGGGCGACAACTGCGTGGTTGGGCACTCCACCGAGGTGAAGAACTCCGTGTTCCTCAACGGGTCCCACGCGCCTCACTTCAACTACGTCGGCGACAGCATTCTGGGAAACGAGGCGAACTTGGGCGCGGGCACGAAGCTCTCAAACTTCAAGATAACGACCGACAAGACGATCAAGATCAGGGCTGGTAAAAAGGTCTTCGACACAGGCCTCAGCAAGTTCGGTGCCATCTTGGGCGATGGCGTCCAGACAGGCTGCAACGCGGTCTTAAGCCCCGGCACGGTCGTTGGGAGACGTTCGCAGATATACGCTTGTGCCCTTGTGCGTGGCTTCGTGCCCGAAGATACGATCGTGAAGCTTCGGCAGAGTTTTGATCTGGCCAAGCTTGTCAATGCTGGCTAGATAGGGCATCGTTAGACGGTTGGCTATGTTGTTAGCGGCGTTGATTTTGTCTAAAAGGGAGATACGGCGCTGATTCAGATAGGGACTTGGGTGTGATGTTGTTAGTTGGTCTTACAGGCGGCTTTGGGAGCGGCAAAAGCACAGTCGCAAAGATTCTTGCTGACATAGGTCTGCGGGTCGTAAGCGCAGACGGCCTGGCAAGGGAGGTTTGCGAGCCCGGCAAGCCTGCATTTCGTGAGATCGTCGAGGCGTTCGGCAACGAAGTGGTTGCAGAAAATGGCAGTCTTGATAGGAGGCGGCTTGGGGATATTGTCTTCGCTGATTCTGCCCTGCTGAACGAGCTAAACAGCATCGTTCATCCCAGGGTGATAGCCCGCGAGCAAGAGCTCCTCAAACAGATCGAGGAATCCGACCCCGAGGCCATCGTGGTCCTCGACGTCCCGCTATTGATCGAGGTGGAGCGCCATCATCTAGTCGATTTCCTTGTCGTCGTCGATGCCCAAACCGAGCAGCGATTTGAGCGGCTTAAAAAGAAATTTGGAGGTCTCGATCGTGCTGCGGTTGAGGCGCGAATGAACCATCAGATTCCGCTCGAGGAGAAGGTCAAGATGGCTGATTTTGTCGTTGACAACAGCGGGACTCCGGAGTTGACGAGGAGGGAGACTGAAAAGCTCTTCGGCCTCCTAATTGACAAGCAGACTCGCCGATCTCTTTCTTTGTAACGGGTGCTCCCCGGCGCAAGGCCTTACTAAATGAGAATAATCCGCGACCCGGCCGCGATTGAGCCGTATCTGACCGACGAGAGTAACGCCTTCAAGGCACCCCTAGGGAAGGTGTCCGAGGTTCTGCTGCCGGAGAGCGTACATGACCTGGCCTCTATCCTCTCGTCCGCCAACTCCAGCAGGACCCCATGCACCGTATCAGGTGCAGGAACCGGCATTACAGGCTCCAGGGTCCCAATGCAGGGCGGCTGCGTCATTTCCCTGGAACGTTTGCTGACGGCGAGCGTCCCGAGCGCGTGGAAGGCTGTGCCCCGCGATTTTCCGGCCGGCAAGGCTACGATCGCCATCTCCCCCGACGACCGGCGGGCAAGGGTGCCGCCTGCTTTGACGCTGGACATGTTGACGGAGATGCTGCCCGATGACCTCTTCTATCCACCTGACCCAACCGAATCGACCGCACAACTCGGCGGAACCGTCGCCACGAACGCCTCGGGCTCACGCACCTTTTACTATGGGCCGACCAGAGACTGGGTTTCTGGACTGACGGTCGTTCTTGCCAACGGCGACACGCTAACCATCAAGCGTGGCGAAGTGTTCGCGAATGACGACGGCATCCTGCGCTTTGCGACCGAGTCCGGCCAGCGCTACGAGGTGCCCATCCCGACCTACTCACCGCCTCGGACGAAGAACGCGGCCGGCCTCTACGCCTCGCCCCACATGGACCTGATAGACCTATTCGTGGGCTGCGAGGGGATACTCGGCGCCTTCACTGAGATCGAGATCAATCTAGCCAAAAGGCCCGCCGAACTCATCGCAGACGTGGCGTTCTTTGAGAGCGAGGCCAATGCGCTCGCCTACGCTGACGATATCCGTGCCCTTCGCGAAAAGGGCATCATCGCCATCGAATACTTCGACGCGAGCTCGCTCGCCTTCATGCGAGACAAGGAGCCGCGCATCAAGCAGAATTACGACGCAGCCGTGCTGGTCGAGGCGCTGGGCGACCGTGATGACACGGTCGATGCGCTTCTCGAGGCCTGCGAACGATACGAGGCGGTTGACGACTGGTCGGGGACGCCCGATGAGTTCAAGGAGTTTCGGCACTCGCTTCCCGACTCCGTGAATACTTATGTCAAACAGCAGAAAAGCTATAAGCTGGCAACGGACTTCGCTGTTCCTGCTAGCAGCTTCGGGGAGATGATGCAGGCCTATCGCCAGGCGGATGAGAAGTTCAAAAAAACATTCCCAAGGCCCGGCGTTCACACAGTCCTCTTCGGCCACCTGGGCGACTTTCACCTGCACTTCAACTTCATAACACGCACTGAGCCCGAGATGGCATTCTGCAAGCAGCTTTATTTGCCCCTGGCAAGACTAGCCGTCGCTCTCGGTGGGACAATCTCCGCCGAGCACGGTGTCGGCAAGAAAGCGGTGGAGATCGCCGGGCGCGAGGTTCCCTACCTGGAGCTCATGTATGGCCGGGAAGGCCTCGAGCAGATAGCTGCTATCAAGCGTGCCCTCGACCCCAACCTCATCCTGAACATCGGCAACATGCTCCCGGAGAGTTTCTTCTAGATTCGGGCAGGTTAAGCCGCCATAAACTACCACCAACTCAGTCTGTTGTGACCTGCTATCGCGGAGTTTTGAATCCCATCTCACGCTCAAACAGCAGAGGCCCCCTCTTCTTAAAGTCATCCAAAGTGGGGAAGTGCTTATCGACAGCGCTGAGGATTCTTTGTCGGTCTTTCCGGTGGAGGTCTCCAAAGTTCTCGTGCACGGCCATACTTCGGAAGGATAGCCTAGCCTTCTCAAACTCCAGACAGGAAATCGTCACTAGCCGGGCCTTCGTAGCGTCTTTGACGCCAAATAGATATATAGGGCGGGAATCCATGGGGAATTCATAATCCACCTCGAGCTCGTCGCGGGCGGGTATTGGATATCCTGGCGTGCAATAGGTATAGTGCGCCAGCGAATCATGTATGAACTCGCCCAACGATTCGTAGAAGAGACTTCGGACAATCTCACGTCTAAGGACCTCGAGATTCGCTATCTTCGCAACCGCCTGCGCAAACTGCATTATAGCAGAATATAAGCGCTCGGGCCGAGTTTCGATGAAGATATTACCATTGTCCTCAACAATGCCGTTCTCGGCGACGATCTGCCGGAATATCCGTGTCTTATTTGGAGTATCGATCTCGAGCGAATAGGATAGACGCATTATCGTCATAGCGTGATCACAGATGCGTATTAGACCCGGTTCCTGACCTTCCTCCAAGAAAATGTCCACCATATCCCCATCTTCATGGAACAGCGGGACAAGAAGCTGCATAACACCAGGCCGCTTCTCTTTGAGTTCTATATGACCATTGAACTGCTCTTTCAGGAGATTCAGATAAGGTCGCGGCTGGCCGTGCTCGAGAATGCTCAACATTAACGGCTATGCCTCGGGAAACCGAAACTCAGCTCGCTCGACGTTGGGTGGTGGTTGGTGTAGAGAAGATTCTTGTGCGTCCGGCTCACTTCTTCGCGTTTTTTGCCCTCTTGGGCTTTTCCGCTTTCTTCGCCAATTTCGCCTCAAGCGCCGCATGGCGTTTCTGCGATTCCGCTGGGTCAGTATAGTAATACTCTAACAGCTTCCGAAGTGTCTCCAGCGTCCACTCCGCCTCATCGGGTTCGGCTCGCATGACCTGACCTGTCACGTCCCTATTTGCGTGAGCCGAGAAGTTTCCTATCTCACGTGTAGGATGCAGATCACTCTTGATCCGCTCCGGGCTGCTTGGGTTATTCATCACGGCATCTATCTGCAGCTTCAGGGTGACCCCTTTGTAATCCGGAGCGCCCGCTTCGTGCACCAGAATATACTGCATGCATCGCCTCGCGAGAACGGCGGCCGCAGTGGGGCTGATGTCGATGACGGCCCGGGCCTCGTCGTAATCTACCATCACTTCAGGTGGGACGCCGTCGAAGTCCTCGCTCGGCCATGCTCGTTTCGGCCAATAGAACTCCCTGTAAACAGAAAGAGGCATTGTCCCATCTGGATTCGGGATTTCGCCGTCCTCACGTTCAAACATCAGGATCATCTCATGGCATATCGGGCATTCCCCATAGCATAAGTGTTCACGGAAAATGTATCCAACGTCATCTTTATCTAAATTGCGGAGAGGGTACCTCTGCTTGGGTTGCCAATGTATCTGGGTACCACAGTACCTGCATTTCAACTTCACAGGCTTGCATTTCAACCACCTGTCAGTCAGTCCCATCGTCGTTCACCTCTGCCTTGTAACTGCATCTCATTTCTTGTGCGCTCGTCCAGCTTCCTCGTGCTCGGTGCCCGCTTCAATGTCACGCTGGCTGTTTTTGGCGGGGCTTCGATGCGTTTTCCCGACATGCGTTGTGCCGGCGGGGTAGTCTATTCTGGCGCCTTTGAGCAGGTCCTCAATCGTGAGTATTTGTATGCGGGGGTATTTTTTCTGAGAGACCGGGGATGTGTAGAACCCGGCGGCCGCAGCTTCCGCACGCATCTGCTTCGTTGGCTGCTTTAGGCTGACATAGACGCCGATCTGGGCGTTTTCTCTGTCGAGGACGCCCACAAGGTCGCGAATATGCGAGGGCGCTACGTGGCCGCTTTTCACCTGCACGACTATCTGCTTGGCCTTTGCGTTCGGGCCCTCGTCATAAAAATAGAGTCGCCCGTCAACGCCTCTGTCCGCTCCCTTCTTCTTCTCCCTCTGCTCGCTGGCGCCAGCAAGGCCAAGCGCCCAAAGCTCGAACTTGTAGCGGTCTTCTTGGGCCAACTTCTCCGCGTCAGGAACCGTCTTTGGCAAGCCGTCCACCTCGTATTCAATACCAGGCCCAAATGTCTGCTCAAGGCGGCTTCTCACGGCGTTGATCGCAAGAGGCGTGATGTCGATGCCGATCCAGCTCCTTCCGAGCCTCTGGGCGACCACAATCGCGGTCCCACAGCCGCAGAACGGGTCCAGCACCACGTCTCCCGGCTTGCTGCTCGCCTTGATTATGCGCTCGAGGAGCGCCTCGGGCTTCTGCGTCGGGTAGCCCAGCCGCTCTCTTGCTGACGGCGCGATAATTGGCAGCAACCACACGTCGTCGGGGTGCTTGCCCTCTGGATGTAGCTTCTGAATACCAAAATCGTGCCCTTTTCTCACATTGCCGATGTAATGGGCAAACCTTTCTTTCGTGGTTCGAGCATACTCGTCTCTGACCGCGCCGGGATCAAAGAAGTAGGCTTCTCCCTGTGAGTACATAAGAATGACGTCGTGTCTGCGCGCCCAACGAGCCTTCGACAGCCCACCTCCCTTG
>CAZKNE010000012.1:0-16441 GCA_964554005.1 uncultured bacterium
CGAGGCCGTGGCAAATGCCTGTCAAGCGTACAACGTGAACGGGGCGAGGAACCTCGCACACTCGGGCGCAAACGTCGCTCTAAACAGCATAACAACCAATCACAGTTATCAGGGCAGTATGTCAGCGAGCTCTTCAGATGGCTCATATTCGATGACTTGCTCGAAGATGCCCGCCTCGAGCAACTCCAAGATACTTGCCACCGGGACCTACGGGCAGACCTCGCACAACGTGCAGGTCGTCGTCGAGGTCTATCCCAAATACTTTAAGTCCGCGATCACGGCCAAGCCCTATGTACAAACCCTGGGGACACTTGAAGTCGATGGCCGAGACTACGACCAAAACGGGAACATCATCCCTAACCAGGGCGGCCTTGCAATTCTCAGCACGCAGACGATAACGAGGGGCGGCAGTTCCAAGTATGGCGGCACGAACTCACTGGGAAATGATTTCGAGCCCTCGACGGATTTCGACCCCAGTCTGACCGAGGAGAACGCCCAGTTCGATGGCGGCTTCCCGAGCTCGCCCGATGCTACAATAGGTGTTGACGACGGAACGCTGAAGGCGATCGCGCAGAGTGGGTTAGGCGGCAGCCAGTACGCAACAGACCCTAGCGACATTCAGATACCGCTCAGGGGAGTTACCTATCTAGAGCTGCCAGATGGCGGAACCTGGAACTCGCCCAACTTCACCTACTGCCACTGCGGTTTTGATTACAACAGCTTTGGGGTGCTGGTTGTCCACAACGCGAACAGGAACGCTCGCCTCAAGAACATGCGGGGCAACTTCTACGGGCTAATCATCGCTGACGACGTGGACAAGATACACGGCCAGGTAACGGGCAACGTAACCGTGATAGGAGACTCGCCCCGGGGCAACTGCATCGGGAACGGGACCGGTGATGTCCACTACAGCTCATATTTCATCATGCAGGCGCTCTCGGGACAGCTTAACAAGAGCCCGGAAATAGTATCTTGGTGGGAGTAAAGATTGACTGAAGCAGCGACTCTCACTCTCGAGGCCGACGCTGTTGGCCAGGCCAGAGAGATACTCTCTCGGCTGATTGCGCACGTGCCGGCCTCGCAGGAGGGTTTTGAACGGCAGATGCTCATCGGCAAGCTGCTCAAGGACATCGCGCCCGAACAGCGGCAGTTCCTCAGGCGGCTGGTAGAGAGCTGGCTCGCGAGGACTGTGCAGCTCGAGGCGTCGGATATCGATCTGGGCAGCCACGGCTGCGGGGAGCAGATATGGTTTAGGGTGTTCGGTTTCAAGAAGCCCGAGCCCAAGCTCGGTTCCTTCTCGGTGGACGAGACCGATTTTCTCATCCAGAACCTTCTGATGGACAAGCAGAGGGAGTACCTCTATGAGTGGCGCAACCTCGACTTCTCCTACACGATCACCTGTAACGGAGCCCAGGTTCGGTTTAGGGCTGATACGTATTTTGATCTTGACCATCTGGCCCTGAACATGCGGCGCATCTCGGATACTATTTACCCGTTCAAGGACCTGGGCCTTCACCAGAACGTGGCGCGGGCGCTTTCGCTGGGTCACGTGAAGCAAGGGCTTGTGCTGATAACTGGGATAACCGGTTCTGGCAAGAGCACAACTCTTGACAGCATCATTGACGCAAACAATAAGACCATCGACGCCCACGCAGTGATCATAGGCAGCCCGATCGAAAAGATTCACACAAGCCGCCGGTGCATCATCCGGCACCGGGAGGTGGGTCGAGACACGATGTCGTTCAAGGAGGGTGCGGTTCAGGCTTTAAGGCAGGACCCGGATATTATCGTGATCGGCGAGATGCGTGATTCGGACACGATATTGACAGCGCTTGAGATCACCGACAGCGGGCACAAGGTCTTCTCGACTCTGCACACTGGCTCAGCAGTGGAGAGCATCGACAGGATCATCGCCGAGTGCCCGACCGCAGTCCAGGAACGGGTTCGGATGCGGCTTGCTGATGTTTTGACAGTGATTATCTCTCAAAAGCTCGTCCCTGACCACAGTGGACGACTTCAGCTCGCCAAGGAGGTCCTTTTGGTCAACTCATCCGTCAGGGCCGCCATCAAGAACAACAACACGGGCGAAATATACCAGATGATCTTCGAGTCGGGGAGCGAGGGGATGATAACGATTGAACAGGACCTCTACCGCCTTTATCGGCTAAAGAAAGTATCGAAAGAGAATGCAATCAACTTCGCGAACAACAAGAAGAGGTTGGGCGAGTTGCTTCGGAGGGAACTATGAGAAATGAGGCAATAGGACTATCAATTGAGGGGACAGACGTCAAAGTCGCCCACATCGCGCTCTCTCACAAGGGCGTCATCCTCAAGCGGCTTGACGTTGCTCAGCTGCCGGAGCCGCTTGGTGTGCCCCTTACGGAGGAAGAGCAAGAAAAGGAATCCATGGGCGCTTTCGAGGAGGCGTTTGGCGAGGTAACCGAGGCGGGGGCTGCGCTTGACGAGAGGGCGGAGGACGAGGAGGAAAGAGAAACTGCCTCGTCGGCCTTATTAGGGATACTTTCTGGGTACGACCTGAGAAAGGCCAAGATCGGGGTCAATCTCCCCGAGGACTCAGTCAGCTACTACCTTTTGAGCGACACCTTCGCAGTCAAGGGGCGCAAGCTCAAAAGAGCGCTGATGGAGCTGGTTGCGCCCAAGCATGAGAGGCCGCTCTCGCCGGAGATGATCGATTATGTAAAGGCGGCGAACAAGAACCTTGTTTGCCTGGTTTGCGATCAGGAGCCAGCGGTTCTGGATGTTCTGAAGGAGCTGAAGCGGTTCTTGGGTCGTAACAAGCCATATATTGGCTTGATTGACTCGGTAGAGAGCTCGCTGATGAGCCTTGTTCGCGCCAACCACGAAATAGCGGCGGGCGAGATAACAGCACTCATCTATGTCTGCGCCGACAATACTCGCGTCACGATCATGAAGGGAGGGGACTACATGCGGCTCCTCCTACCGATACAGGAGGGCGCGAACTCATCTGATTTCGGGAACACGATATACAGCAAGATACTGTTCGAGCAGGATGAGGGTGGGTTGCCTGACATCGACCGGGTGATTCTGGCGGGCGACGCAGATATGCCCTCGGCGATAGAGTTCTTCTCAGAGAAGTTTCCCAACGCCAAAGTAGAGACCATCAAGTATGGCAAGTTCGTTGGGACAGAGATGGAGCCCTCGAAGATTCCAGCGCCTCTGCCGAGCTTCGCCTTGGCCCTTGCCCTGGCGAGGAAATCGCTCGAGCCGACTAATCCTAGCTATTATCACACCGATTTCACGCCCGATTACCTGAAGGAAGCGCAGAAGCCGTTCAAGATAGCGTGGCACGGTCTTCTGTCCCTAGTTGTGATCTTCACGATGAGCCTCCTTCTGGTCATCAAAGGTGGCTACAACTACGTCGAGATGCAGGACCTCAACGAGGACACCTACAATCACAACCGCCTGACGAAGCTCGCACAGCCACTTCTTTATGAGATCGACATGCTTAATCAGAAGATCTCGCTCTACGAGAGTGAGATGAGGCAGCTGGCTGCTTTGGCACAAAACTCTCAAGTCTGGAGCGATTCTCTGCTCAAACTCTGTGACCTTGCAGAACGTTGCGATTCTCTATGGCTCACGAGCATCAAATCATCCGAGGACAAGGGCTATTTGATAACAGGCAAATCTCGCACGCGGGACAAGATAACCGCGCTTGCCAGCGCATTTGAGAGCTCTTTTCTGGATAGAGTAGCGCGCGGCAAGATCCGTGATTATGGCGTTTGGGATTTTGTGCTGCGGGCCAAGTTCCCCGACGCATTGCAGCCTGGGGCCTATTTGGCGATGGTCAAGAAACATAGCAAGGACGGGTTCGGATTCAAGGGCCAGGGTCACGAGGGCACACAGCCTGGCTCGGTCTTTGCGACGCCGAATCTGGCTATGTCGGGCCCGCAGATGCCGCTGGGGCTGGAGCAAGGGCTCTTTGCTGACCCCACCTCGAGTAGTATGCAGGGCCCGGAGATGTTCAACACCATGCTCAGGGTTGGGTTTGACGCATACTTCGCACAGTCTGAGCGGATTGCCGACAGCCCAAAACTCAGGAGGCTAAGGGCCGAACAGGAGGCTTCCGAGGCACAGATTAAGAAGCTCTGGGAGCAGAAGCGGTTTCAAGAGGAGCAAAAGGTCGCAGCTGCCAAGAGATCGGTCGATGAGAAATACCTCGGCCCGAAGGCAAAACCATCGTTGGCGCCTGAGTTCCTGGGCCCATCTCCGGAGCAAGATGTGAAATCTAAAGCAACGGCCAAGGCTGATAGGCCCAAGAAAAAGGCCAAGAAGGCGGCTCAGGAAAAGCAGGAAAAGAGCCGCACCGCTCCACCTGTTAAGGCCAAAGCCGCCAAAGAAGATGCCCAGCCGGCCAAGAAAAATGATGTCAAGCAAGAGAAGCCGGCGAACGCCAAAGTGCAGGCAAGAACAGACCCTGCCCCCAAAGCAGCCGATTACGATCGGGCACTTGAGCTGTTCAAGTCCGGCGATTACAGGCAGGCGGCGGCCCTGTTCAGCCGGGTCCTCGTCTCGAGCAAGAGTCGCGTGATGAATTGCAACATCCACTACTGGCTGGGGCATTGTCTTTACAGCATGGGCAACTTCGAGGGGGCTGTTACGGAGTTTGAACAGTCAAAGCACTGCGAAGACAAGAGCATGGCAGATGGCGTGCTCTTCATGCTCGGCAATTGTCTTGTGAGGCTGGGCGACCAGAAGCGTGCGGGCGATGAGTATGCCGAGCTGCTGCGGGATTATCCCGACAGCCGTTTCGGACCGATCGCCCAGGCAAGAGCGAGGACGTTGGATCAACCGTAGTGCTCAAGAAATGGTAAGGGAGATGTAAGGTGAGCAACGCACTAAGAAGCACGATTGCAATCGGAGTCATCTGGCTGGTCCTGCTGCTTGTGGGAGGCTGGTATGTCTATTATAGCCAGGCCGATGAGCTGGCCGCCGTTCGCAAGGAGAACAAGGAGGCACTCGAGGCCTATGACGAGATGCAGGCAAAGGTCGATAGCCGCGGGGAAGTCAGGGCCACGCTCGCAAAAGTAACAGACCAGTGGTATCAGCGCAAGAAAGTAATCCCTGTGGCGGACGACGCTAGAACCTCATACAATTACTTTAATTGGATAAGCCAGCAGTCTGGCCCTATGTTGATGTTCGATTTTATGATGCTCTCAGAGGCACCGGACGAATCGCCCCCCTCAAGAACATACCAGCTGCACGGCGATGACACGTTCGAGAATCTGTTTGGCTTCATCTACTATCTTGAGCACGAGCCGTTGCTCTATAAGATCGAGCAGATCAACATCGACGGCGCATCGATCGGCAAGAACGACGACGAGGATGTCCGCGGTGTGAGATTCGACATGCAGATCAAGGTCTATTACGGGACAGCGTCCTCCCTTGACCGGTCGTTCTCGCCTCGCGTGGTTCAGACCCCGCCTAAACAGATAGACCCGTTCTACCCACTGATACTCAAAGAGCTGCCGAAGAACACGCGAGGGCTAGTCCTGGTTGACGAGTCGAAGCTGCAGGCGTTGACCAAGAATACCGTATTCATAATTGATCAGAAGAAGAAACTGGTAACGCTGCATGTTGGCGATGAGGTGTTCCTGGGCTACTTGACCAAGATCGATGTCCAAAAGAACGAGTGCGTTTTCACACTCAACTTGGGCGGAGTAATTGAGAAATACAGCATGAAGCTTAACTTTGAAAACCAAGAGGGTGGAAAGAGATGAAAAGGGCAATAGCGGTCTCAACATTCATTCTTATGCTGCTGGCAGCTTTCTGCTTGGCAGACCCGGCGCTTACGGGCAGCAAGCACGCGTTTGTTCCAAAGCAGTATCCTATTGAGCACACGTCGCCTGACGAGATGATTTCGTTGTCATCTGGCACGCCATTTGCTCAGGCCTTGTTCATTCTGTCCAAGTTCAGCAACAAATTCGAGAAGAGAGTCATCATCGATCCAGTGAAGCACAAAGGCAATATCGGGATCGATATAGACAACATGAATTGGAAGAAGGCCTTCGAGATGATCCTGCGGGCCAACGGGCTCTGGTACATCCGATACGACACCTATTATCAAGTCGTGGAGCCAACGAACGAGGCGGGGAAAGTGAAGGGCAAGGGCAAGAAAGGAGGAGTCACCCCCGACACTCGCGAGATCAGGATCAAGGCGACCTTCTTCGAGGGCGACAGACGCATAATGCGCGAGCTCGGTATCGATTGGACTACTGTCAAGAATGGGAGTCTAACGATAGGCGGGTCAAGTCTCGGTGCACAGAGGGTGAGTGAGGACATGTTCGTGGCGGGACTTGCCAAGACTTTTTCCAACGGACGTGCGAGCGTTGACGTTCTTCTGAGCACGTTGGAATCCGCCGAGAAGGGTCGGGTCATTGCGACTCCTGAGGTTGTTGCGACGGCTGGCAAGCCTGCCAAGATACTTGTAGGGCAGGAGTTTGCCGTGAATACAAGGGATTTTGCTGGAAACATTATTACTACCTTCTACGAGACGGGAACCATCCTGGAAGTTACACCCCTGATTTTCAAGGGCAAGAAGGGTGAAGAGTTCATTAACCTGGCCGTAAAGGTGGAGCGGTCAAACCTCGTTGATCCGGTCAATATCACGATCAACAAAACTAAGGCTGATTCCTCTATACTTCTTTACAGCGGCGAGGATACAGCAATAGCTGGTCTTTACTCGACCGAGTGGTCTAAGCACAGGGCGGGGATTCCGTTTCTGAAGGACCTGCCGTGGTGGGTTCTTGGCATAAGATACCTCGTAGGTTATGACCGCATGGAGAAGAAGGACAAGGAGCTGGTCATTCTTCTCCACGCCAGCCTTCTCCCCAAACTTGCAGAGAGGCTGAGCGCCCCGCCCAAGGACACGGATTTCAAGAGGCTCCAACGGGAAATGGACACCACTGTCAAACCTCTTTGGCCGAGGCCTGGCAAGGGCGGCACGACAAAGCAAAACTAAAAGACTGAGGGTTATACACTGGGGGCTGGTCTTCCCCACGAGGCGCGCAGACCACATTTTGAAGGGCAGACACGGACGTCTGCCCCATAAGTCGGGTCCGAGGTTGTGTAGGGGCGGGGCTTGTCTCCGCCCATCTATATATTCGGGCAGACACAAGGCCTGCCCCTACGTATGGCATACCCCGCTGCGTCATCCCCGTAGAAACCGACTTATGGCCCAACCTCTTGAAACAGCTCGTTCTTGGCGGCAGCGAGAAGCTGCGGCCGAGTCGAGAGCTCATACGCCGTCAACGCAAGCACTTTTGCCGCCGTCGCGGCGCACTGGATACCCTTCTTGGACCCAGCCCTCGCGGCGAACTCCTCGGTGTGGCTCAAGACCCCCTCAAAGCCCCTGCTGATCACGGGATGGATCACTGGGATACACCTACTTACGTTCCCGATGTCGTAGGCGCCGGGCGCCTCGGGCGGAGCCGAAAGCGCAACCAGACCCTCATCTTGCAGGTATCGCTCGCAGACCTTCCCGATCGTCTGGTTCACCAGCAGCGGCTCGTATCCTGCCTCGTAACGGCGCATCGAGAAACTACAGCCCGAGCCGCGAGACGCTTCCCGCACGCACCGCAAGACCTCATGTATGAGGCGCCTCAGCAAGGGTTTTGTTCTGGCCCTGAAGCTGAATCTCGCGACCGTTCGCTTGGGCGTCAAGTTTGGGCGCCTCCCCCCTTCCAGGATGACGCCCGGGAAGCTTACGCCCGAAAGGCCCGACACCGCCGACGGAATCGCGTGAAATAGGCTGGTAACTGCTAGGACTGGGTTCGGTCTGGCCTCTTGAGCAATGCCAGGGATGCGTTCTGGGTAAAACACGATCTCCGTTGGAGCCGTCGCAACCGACCTAAGCGAGCACACCCTCGTCTCGGGCCCCGGATGGAACATCATGGCCGCGTCCAGCCCCGCAAGATGGCCGGACCTCAGAAGAGACACCTTACCCCCGAACGTCTCCTCGGCCGGGGAGCCTATCACCCAGACCTCGCCTCGTGGAGTATTGAGGCTTTTGGCCAAAGCTAGCCCGGCCACAAGGCTTGCCGAGGCGATGAGGTTGTGCCCACAGGCATGTCCAAGCTCGGGCAACGCGTCGTATTCGCAGAAGAGGCCGATCTTGGGATGCCCGCCCTCGCCGAATGAGTATCTCGCAAGGAACGCTGTCGCAAGGTTGGCCACGTTTGTTTCCACCTTGAAGCCGCTCTCGGAGAGCAGCCCCATAAGTAGCGAACAAGCCCTGCTCTCCTCGCCGGACAGCTCCGGGTCCTCGAAGAGCTTTCGGCTGACCTTGCGGAGCGTTGGAGCGAGGCTCGAAAGCGAGTCTGTCAAGCGACTCGTCGCAAGTCGAGAGTCAGACCGCGGCTTCCCGTCCACGCTCACCGCTCGAGATCGCCCTCGGCAGGCTTCTTGTCATTTCCATGCTCTTCGGATTCGCCCGAAACTCTCTCCTGGGCAAGATGAGATTCGGTCTCCAGCATGGGTTCAACCTCCGAGGCGCTATCGAATGTTTGCGTATTGAGCCCCTGCGAAGATGGCCTGTCGTCGGCACTGCTTTCGGCCTTTGGCGCTATCTTTATGTCAAGACTCGAGGCCGCGGCCGCCTCCTCTGTAGCGGGCTCGCCCTCCAGGTCAACGTTATGATCCCCATCGTCCAGATTATCATCGGCCCCAGCCAAAAGGTCCGTCGTGTGACGCTCCTCTCGCATCACCTCAGCGCGCACCTCCAGCTCCGACCGAAAGAGGTCCAGCCGGGCCTCGTCATTGTCGAACCTGGCGTTGATAGCGGACACGCTCGACAACAACTTCCTCTCCAATTCATCACGAGCACGCTTGACCCTCTGCATCTCGCGGTCAGTTTGAAGTTGAACCCGCACGTGCTCGCGAACCAGCTGCGAACAGAGTCGGACGAGATACGTGTTTATGTAGTTCTGCCTGGTCACAAGGAAATCGGTATAGAGCCTTACCATCCTTCTCATCATTCGCTTCATCATCCTCAATGGGCCGGCGACCAGGCTGGCTCGGTGAGAAGTGATTTTGTACTCCTGGGCAAGGTTCCAGTCCGCGCCTGACACCGCCCGCAACACCTCGTCATTGGTGACGGCCTCTCTTACGAACCTGGCCGCAAGCGACTCGTTGGCCTCCGTCTTCTGTTCGCCGGACCGACTCGTCGTATCGATTATGCCCTTTGTCGGCGGACCATGCATCTCTCGATCGAGCTCGGACGCACGCTGAGACAATCGCTTCATTATCCTATCGACGCTTATCTCGTCGTCCTTGACTGAAACCAGGTCTGAGCGCGGCGGCCTGCTTGACGCGCTGCTCTGGCTGGGACGGCGCCCTCTTGAAGACCGTCTCCTTCTCGAAGACGAGCTACGTTGCTGGCCGGGCTGCTGCTCAGAAGGCCTTGAGCCGCCGGGCCTCGGGCTCTGCCCTTGTCTCTGATTGGGCCTTTGCTGTTCAGGCCGTCTCTGGTCGGACCGCTGTTCAGAAGACCTCGAGCCACCGGGCCTCGGGCTCTCGCCCTGTTTCTGATTGGGCCTCTGCTGTTCAGGCCGTCTCTGGTCGGACCGCTGTTCAGAAGGCCTCGAGCCACCGGGCCTCGGGCTCTCGCCCTGTTTCTGATTGGGCCTTTGCTGTTCAGGCCGTCTCTGGTCGGACCGCGGCCTCCTCCTCGAGGATGACCTCCGCCGTTGCTCGGACGTTCTCTGGTCTGGTCTTCCCTGGCCGGAGCGGTCTGTTTGCTGTGCCCCGTCCTTGGGCTTACTGCTATGTGCATCTTGCTCTTGCATAGAATCTCCGTTTTTCAATCAGATGTGTCGTTTGTGATCTCGATGCGGAAGAACCTGCGCTTGCCAACCTTCAGCGTCATGCCCGACGCAACTGGGACGTCCGGCTCCCCCACGTCCACCAGCGCCCCGTCTATCGAGACGGCGCCTTGCCTGACAAGCCCTAGCGCGCTGGAATTGCTGCTCACGGCATCTGCGAGCCTGAGCAGCCTCGCTATCCATACCTTGCCCTCTTTAAGGTCCTTCGATGAAAGCCTGACAACCGGCATCTCCCGAGGCGACTCCTTTCGCTTGAAGACTCGCTCGAAATCCGAGGCCGCAAGCTCCGACGACTCCTTACCGTGATACATCGCCACGATCCTTTTCGCCATCTGGAACTTCACGTCCCGAGGGTTCGCCTCGCCGTTGGCAAGCGCACTTTCAAGCCGCCTAATTTCGTTGATTTCATAGTCCGTGGCAAGCCGTAAGTACTCCACGAGAAGCCTGTCCGGTATCGACATCGTCTTCCCGAACATCTCCTGTGGACTCTCCGCGATCCCGATGTAGTTGCCGATGCTCTTGGACATCCGCACCGTGCCACAAATCCCTGTTAATATCGGGACAAGCAGCGCAATCTGCCGCTCCTGTCCCATCTGCTCCTGCAATTGCCTACCCATCAAGATGTTGAACGTCTGCTCCGTGGCCCCAAGCTCCACATCTGCGCGAACCATCACCGAATCATAGGCCTGCATCACCGGATACATGATCTCGTGAAGGCTGATCGGCAGACTCTTCGCTAGCCTCTTCTCAAAATCATTTCTCTCAAGCAGGCGGGCCACCGTGAACCGTGAGGCGAGCCGCAGCACGTCCGCAAACGCTAACTGTCTGAACCACTCACCGTTCAGCACTATCTCAGTCCGCTTGGGGTCCAGTATCTTGAATACCTGTTCCCTGTAAGTTGCCGCGTTCTGCTCGATCTCCTCATACGACAGCTGCGGCCTGGTCTTGTTCTTGCCCGAAGGGTCGCCAACCATCGCTGTATAGTCCCCAATGATCAGAACGCCAGTATGGCCGAGGTCCTGAAACGCCCGCATCTTCCTCAGGACAACAGTATGCCCAAGGTGAATGTCAGGCGCGGTCGGATCGACGCCCAGCTTAACCCTAAGCGGCCGCCGCTCTCGCTTAGAACGAGCTAGCTTTGCGCGGAGCTCCTCTTTGGTGAAGACCTCCGCTACACAAGAATCGAGCAGCCGCTCGAGTGCCAGCTCTACGCTCACAGGTTCGGGCATCTAATCTGCGACCGCCGAGCGCTTCAGCTCCACGAACTCCCTCTCGAGCTCGCCCTCCCCCACCATGTCTCTCTCCTTCAGGCTGCTGAGGTATTCCTTGTGCATCGCATTAGCTCTTTTGGCAAGAGCATTGCGCCTGAGCTTGTCCACAAGCCTCGAAAAGCCGCTCCCGTCGATGACCGACTCGCAGAAAGCAAGCTGGGCTATGAAGCTCCTCTCGGTCTCGCCATCAAACTTATCCAAAAGTCCGGACAGCGTTACCTCCTTACCTGAGCGGCACGCCGAGAAACAACACTCCACTAGCTCCCGCAAGAAGTCGTTTGTTATCAGGCTGGGCTCAACGCTCTCGCAAGCAATACTCAACGCCTCATTGTGCGTAACGATCATTCGAACTAGGTCTCGCTCCTCCGCGATGAACTGTCTCTCCTTCAGAACCTGAATCTCCTCACCAACCTTTGACCGCCTAGACAGCCTGTGCAGCTCCGCAAACACGATCTCCTGGTCCAGGCTCAGCTCGTCCGCCAGCATCCGGACGTAGTAGTTGCTCTCGACCAGCGTCAGCCTCGAAAGCGAAGGTAACACATCTTTGAGCGCCGAGAGCTTGCCATCAACTGTCCCGACGTCGAACTTGCGCAGCGTCTCCTTGATGAGAAACTCCGGAAAGGCAGGCGCCTGCCGAAGCGCCTCCAGAAGCTTCTCGCCCCCAACTCGCTTCACATAATCGTCAGGATCGTCCTCGCCCGGCGCCTTGAAAACACGAGGTCGCAACCCCTCTGTGCTGAAAACGTCGAAGCTTCTCAACGAGGCGCTCGTGCCAGCTCTGTCGGCGTCGAAGAAGACTACCGGACGTTCCGTGTATCGTTTGATCAAGGCACATTGCTGAGGCGTGAGCGCCGTCCCACACGTCGCGACGACGTTTTTTATTCCGGCCTCGAAAAGCGCTATCACGTCCATGTAGCCCTCAACGAGCACAACGAAGCCCTCGCTGCGCACAGCATCCCTCGCCTGATGCAATCCGTAAAGCGTCCTGCCCTTGTGATAGACCAGCGATTCGGGTGAGTTGAGATACTTAGCGCCTTCCGCCTTCATCCTTCCGCCTTCATCCTTCATCCTTCCAAGGACCCTCCCCCCAAATCCGCGCACGTTGCCTGCGACATCAACGATTGGGAAGATTATCCGCCCCCTGAAGCGATCGTAATAGCTTCCCTGCTTGCCCTTTGAGACCAGCCCAACGGTCTCCAGAAGCTCCTGATCGCTGCCCTTCTTGCCGAACTTTCCGCAAACATCGTCCCAACTCTCCTTGGCGTAGCCAATGCCGAATGTCCTTATGGCGTCATCGCCCACACCGCGCTCTTTGAGATACTCAAGCGCTTTTGAGCCGACCTCGCCATCAATGAGATTCCGCTGAAAATGCGCCGCAACCTTCCTGTTGAGATCGAGGAGAGCCTGCCTGAGTTGGGCGGTCTTATCGATCTTTTCGCCGTCCTCTGTCCTAAGCGGAACGCCATATCGCCTCGCTAGTGCGCGGACAGCCTGCCCGAACGTTAGCCCATCGATCTTCATAAGGAACGTGAACACGTTGCCGCCCTCGCCACAGCCGAAACACCGAAACATCTGACGGCTCGGATTCACCATGAAGGAAGGGGTCTTCTCCTTGTGAAATGGGCAAAGCGCCTTGAAGTTCTGGCCTGCGGGCCTCAGCGTGAGGTATTCGGAGATGACCTGCACGATGTCAGCCTTGTCCCTAACCTCGTCGATCACCGCTTGGGAGTAGTATCTCTTACTGCCCAACTCTCTCGCCCATCATCAAGCAACACCTGCACTGAAGTATATCCGCAACAGAATCATCATACGGCATGCCGGCCTTTGACTTCAATGTCATCATTAACCGTTATCAATAACCCTCGCTCTCAAAGACTGTCGCATTATTATCTTTTGTTGCCGTTCTGGTGCGGTTGCCGATGTTGATAACGTGACCTCTTTCGCAGACCTGCGCGTCTGCCGCATGCACGTTCATGCCCGAACACATCAGCACCACTCGACAGATGTCGTCCGGGGATTATGGGCAGCCTCGTCAAACACTACGACGACTGGTCTCGGTCAACAAATGTGCTTTCGAAACCAGGCCGCCTCCTCAAAAAGCCCCTCCTCAAGCGTGTATTTAGGGGAATAGCCGAAGTCTGCTTTCGCCTTTTCGCAGCTAGCGTGAGTGTGCATAACGTCGCCTCGCTGCCTCTCGACGAATTGTGTCTTGATCGAGGTGTCCAGGACCTTCTCCAGGAGTCGGACGAGGTCGTTCACGGTTATCCGAGAGCCGCCGCCGATATTGTATGGGACATTCTCAGCGTTCTTGGTGGCGGCGAGCGAACAGGCCTCGACCACGTCAAGCACGAACGTGAAGTCCCTTGTCTGGGTGCCGTCCCCGAACACCTCGACCGGCTGGCCCTTGAGCGCCGCTGCAATGAACTTGTGGATGGCCATGTCGGGCCTTTGGCGCGGGCCGAACACGGTGAAGAACCGCAGGCTGACGACCGGCACCCCGAAGTCTTTGGCGTACATGCCGCAAAGATGCTCGGCCGCGAGCTTCGTCACGCCATAAGGCGAGACCGGGTTCAATGGATGGCCTTCTGTGACCGGCAGCTCTTTGACCTCGCCGTAAACCGACGAGGATGAGGCGCAGACGAACTTGGTCAGACCCTTGTCTTTTGCGGCCTCTAGAAGCTCCTGAGTTGCCTCGATGTTGAACCTGCTGTAGTCCTTGAAATGGTGGCCCCAACTCGCTCTGACGCCCGCCTGAGCGGCAAGATGGAATATGAGGTCAACGTCCGAGAGCAACGTGTCGAGGTCTATCTTCAGCAGATGGCTCTTTATGAGCCTGAATCGGGGGCTGCGATTGAGGTTCGCGAGATTGCTCTTTTTAATGCTGAAGGAGTAATATGGAGTGAAGGAATCCACACCGACTACGTCATAGCCCTCTTTGATCAGACGCTCGGCCAAGTGTGAGCCTATGAAGCCAGCAACGCCCGTTACAACCGCTCTCATTCTCTATTCTCTCCTTATTCCACTGTAACCGATTTGGCAAGGCCACGTGGATTGTCAGGGTCCCGCTTGAGCAGAACCGCTATGAAATATGCAAGCAGCTGGCCCACCACCAGCTGAGGGATCGGCGCCAAAGCCTTGTGTACCTTCGGCAAGATAACCTGCTCGTCGAACAAAGGTTGTTTGGGCTCGAAGTGGATGCCGATGATTCTCCCACCCCTGGACCTCATCTCTGAAACGCTGTTGAAAGTGGATTTGTAGAGCTCCTCGTTGTCCGGAGTGGGCATCAAAACCACTACGACCATCTCCTCATCAACCAGCGAGATCGGCCCGTGCTTCATGAAGCCCCCCGCCATGCCCTCCGCCGGAATATACGTTACCTCCTTCAGCTTCAGCGCGGCCTCAAGCGCGGCCGGCAGATGATAGCCCCTACCAATATATAGCCATTTCTTATACATGCCGACTCGGTTGGCGATTTTCCTTATGAAGCCCGGCTTCTCGTCTAAAACCGTCCGCACCGCGACAACAACCTCGTCCAATCCCGCTCTTATCTCGTCAATCTTGCTGGTGGGAAGCGAGCTGCGCATCCTGGCGAGCGAAAGCACGATTCTTGTGAGGATGACGATCTGGGAGGTCATGGCCTTGGTGGACAGAACGCTCTTCTCCGGCCCTGCGCCCTGCATGATGACGAAATCCACCTCTCTGGTCATGCTCGAGCCGAGGGCATTGACGATCGCCGCCGTCCTTGCACCCTTTGCTCGTGCGTATCTAAGAGCCTCAAGCGTGTCAAAGGTCTCGCCCGACTGCGAGACCGCTATGACCAGAGCCCCCTCATCTACGTCGCACAGGTTCTTAAACTCGTCAGAATTGACCGCTGGGGCGAAAACGCCGGCGAACTCCTTGAAGTAATACTGGGCAAGCAAGACCGCGTAGAACGTTGTGCCGCAGCCTATCAGATAGGTTTGGCTGGCCTCGTTCATCATCTTGGCAACAGCGTCTATGCTCTTCTCGTCTATTTCGAGCGCCTCCCTGAGTGCAACGGGCTGTTCGTATATCTCCTTGAGCAGGAAGTGAGGATAGCCGCCCTTTTTGGCCTGCTCGGCATCCCATGCGACGGTGTTGATCTCTTTGTGCACGAACTCGCCGGTGGAGGCATTTTTCACCTCGAACCTGTCCTGCGAGATGATGGCATACTCGTTATCATTCAAATAGACAACGTTCTTCGTGTATTCAATGAACGCCACAATGTCCGAAGCAACGTAATTCGCGTCCCTGCCGGTCCCAATGATCAGCGGGTTCCTGTTCCGGCCGCAGAACAGCAGGCCCGGATGCCCCGCCTCGATCGCCACAAACGCGAACGTCCCCTCCAGCCGCTTCATTGTAGCACTCATGGCGCGCTCGAAGTTGCCCTGCTCCTCGTAGTAGAACTGGAGCAGATGGGGTATGACCTCGGAATCGGTATCGGATTTGAACACGTGGCCCTTCGAGATGAGCTCCTCTTTCAGCTGCATGTAGTTGCCGATGATGCCGTTGTGAACCACGGCTATTCTCCCGTTGGGGCTGGTGTGAGGGTGAGAGTTGACCTTGCTTGGCTTCCCATGAGTAGCCCAGCGGGAATGGGCGATGCCGGTGGCGCCTCGCGCCTCTTGGAACCTCTCCTTCTCGAAGACCTCAGCGACTCTGCCGGTGTTCTTTCTAACGTCGAGCTTCCCGTCAGAGAGGACGGCCATTCCGCAGCTGTCGTAGCCCCTATACTCGAGGTTCAACATGCAGTTATACAGACGCTTCGTAATGTCTGAGCTGCCAACGATTCCACTTATTCCGCACATATTGGCCCAACCTCGAAGGAGACTTCTTTCATCCGCTAAGGAAGCGTTCCGCGATGAGGTATCCTGGAGCCCGGTGAAACGAGCGTCCCGGGCAGAAGAGTGTTGCTGGCGCCTATCACGACGTTGTCGCCGACAAATGAGCCCATCTTTGTAAGGCCAGAATCCACGACTTGCCCGTCGATCTTGACGCTGATTGGCACGTCTTCGAGGCTCTCGTTCACGGTCATCGTGCCTGACCCGATAATGACGTTCTGGCCGATCACGCTATCGCCGACGAATGAGAGCCGACCTATCCTGGTCTTGCCGAACAGTACGCAGTTCTTCAGCTCGACCCCGTAGCCCACAATCGTCCGCTCGCCAAGCGATGTAAACTCGCGTATCAGGGAGTTGTTCCCGATATAGCAGTGTTTGCCCACGTAGCATGGACCTCGCAGCACCGCCCCCTCGCCTATCTCGGCGTAATCATCAATGAATACTGGCCCAG
>CAZKNE010000013.1:0-2454 GCA_964554005.1 uncultured bacterium
TTAGCTTCAAGCCCCCGAGCGACAAACTCACGTATCTTGTCTCACATTTCCCTGAGGCTCTCTCAAACACTGTGCAGAAAATCAAGGAACAGATAAACGGGTTGTTCATCGTCCTAGATGACATTAATGGGTTATGCAGGACCGACGAGTTTGCGCATTGGTACAAAGGCTTCGTGGAAGACATATCTTTTCAGCACAGCGGTCTGGCGATCGCTGTCATGTCCGTAGGGCTTCCAGAGATCAGGTCTGCCCTCGTTGAGCATCAGCCTTCTCTTATGAGAGTCTTCAGCATTGAGAGGGTCTCGACGCTCCTGGACGAGGAGGTTGAACGCTTCTTTCAAACGGCGTTTGAAAAGGTGGGATTGCGAGTTGAGCCTTCGGCGATGGGGATGATGGTCTCCTATTCAGGTGGGCTGCCGATTGTCATGCAGGAGATCGGCGACGCTGTATTCACGGCGAACGAGGATGATCTCATAGACGAAAACGACACAGTCAAAGGACTGCTGAGCGCTGCTGAGACAATGGGTCAGAAGTATCTCGAGCCGAAGGTCTATAAGGCCATTCAGAGTAAGCGATACATCTCAACGCTTCGTAAACTCGGAGAGCAGTTGACACTCGGTTTCAACAAGAGAGACCTTCAGGAACGATTGAGTGAAAAGGAGAGGGGAGTTCTCAACAACTTTCTGAGAAAGATGAGAGAACTGGGCGTCGTTGTGCAGGATAAGGAAAGGGGGATAGGATGGTATAAGTTCACGAACCCTCTTTATCCGCTTTACATCTCGATGGAAGGAATCCGCTACCGCGATAAGCACCCCCGAAAGAGGGGATAATAGAGCGAAGTTGAACCACAGAGACACCGAGACACAGAGAAGCATATTTGGGCAAAAATGAGTTGACGAGGACATCTATCGGGCTCGCGATTGAGGTGCATCGGAACCTTGGCCCAGGGCTTCTTGAGTCGTCTAAGGAGATTTTTATTGTGCTTTCTCTGTGTCTCTGTGTCTCTGTGGTGGATTAAGCTGATGGAATCTTCTTAATGGGCAATGACAGTATCCTGTTAAAAGACATCTCCGAGCTGGTAACGGTCTCGCAGTCCGGCGAGCGCTGCAAACGAGGCGCTGGGCTTCGGGAGCTTGAGATAGTTCATGGCGGGACAGTTGCGATTTCGGGCGACAAGATAGCTTGGGTGGGAGCCACGGCCGAGCTGCCGGACGAGTTCCGCGAGGGCCCTGGCAAAACCATCGATTGCCGCGGCAAGACCGTGCTGCCGGGCTTCGTGGATTGCCACACTCACTTTGTGTTCGCCGGCTCGCGCGAGGATGAGTTTGCCGCACGGTGCGAGGGAAGAAGCTACGCCGAGACCGCCGCCGCTGGCGGAGGCATCAAGAGCACGATGAGAGCAACTCGTGCGGCCGCGTTTGAGGACCTCTTGGAGACAGGCCTGGAGCGCCTCAACCAGATGCTTTTATTTGGGACTACGACTGTGGAGTGCAAGAGCGGCTATGGCCTCGACATTGAGACTGAGGCGAAGATGCTGAAGGTCATGGCGGAGCTCGGGGGCACCCATCCAATGACGGTTGTCCCAACATTCCTTGGGGCACATGCGGTTCCGGACGGTATCTCGCGTTCTCGCTACCTGGCAGTAGTTCTGGAGAAGATGATCCCTTACGTCGCGGAGCATCGGCTCGCGGAGTTCTGCGATGTGTTCTGCGATGAGGGCGCCTTCACCGTCGATGAATCGCGCTTTGTTCTTAATCAGGCCAAACAGTTCGGGCTGATCCCCAAAATACACACTGACCAGTTTGCCTCGATAGGTGGTTGCGGAGTGGCGGCCGAGGTCGGGGCGATTTCAGCGGACCATCTGGACGTAGCCCGTCCGCGCGACATCGAGCTTTTGGCCGCAAGTGACATCGCGGGGGTGTTGCTGCCAGGGTGCGTTCTGTTTCTCGGGCTCTCCAAATATGCCTCGGCCAGGAGAATGATCGACTCGGAGCTCCCAATAGCCCTCGCTACGGATTTCAATCCCGGCTCCTGCAACATCCGTTCCATGCCGCATATCATGACGCTCGCCTGCACCATGATGCACATGCACCCTTATGAGGCAATCGCCGCCAGCACGCTGAATGCGGCCTATGCACTTGGCAGATCGGACCGAATTGGTAGCATCGAGCCAGGGAAGCTGGCCGACATTATTCTGTGCGATGCACCAAGCGTTCTGGAGCTTCCATACCAGTTTGGCGTCAATCTGGTGAATACTGTTATCAAGGACGGTGTGATCGTCGTCCGCGATGGCCAGCTGGTCTGAGCGTAGGGGCGTATTGCTCATACGCCCGCACTTGACCGTGACGCTTTGAAACCTGCGAGTGACAATCGAGGTGGAGGGGACTAGTGGACGATGAATCGTTGATGAAAGAGGCTTTACGCGAGGCCCAGAGTGCGTTCGCGGAGGGTGAG
>CAZKNE010000013.1:2464-15694 GCA_964554005.1 uncultured bacterium
GGCAAGGGACGGCCAGATTCTGGGCCGTGGCCATAACTCCAAAGAGAATCTCTGTGACCCCACCGCGCACGCGGAGATACTGGCGCTTCGTCAGGCCGCGCAGCTCACCGGCAGTTGGCGGCTGACAGGCTCGAGTCTCTATGCAACTGCCGAGCCGTGCCTCATGTGCCTCGGCGCGGCGCTTCAGGCAAGGGTGGGCACGATAGTCTTTGGCTGCGAGGAGCCGAAGTTCGGGGCGGTTCGGCTGCTTGCCCGGGACGATATTGTCAAGGCCGGCAATCACGAGCTCCTCGTGCGGGGTGGCGTTCTTGCGCGGGAGTGCGCAGAGATACTGCGCAGATTCTTCGAGACTAGAAGATAGTAGTGCCAGAGCAGGCGATAAGCCGGATTCTGTTCCCGCCGGCGATTACTCGTCTGCGGGCGGCGGCCATTTATCTGGGACGCCGGTTCCCCGACGCCTCATGCGACCCACCCGGGGCTCGCGCGGGCCACGCTCAAACGCCCCTGTATTTGGTCTTGCTCCGAGCGGGGTTTACCTAGCCAGCCCGGTCACCCGAGCCGCTGGTGAGCTCTTACCTCACCGTTTCACCCTTGCGTTCGCCTCACGGCGAGTTCGCGGTCTGCTCTCTGTTGCACTTTCCGTGGGGGTTCCCCCCCTGGGAGTTACCCAGCGCCCTGCCCTGCGGAGTCCGGACTTTCCTCCAGCACGTAGAACACGCGCCAGCGACCGCCTCCCCTACTCTGGCGAGGCGCAAACCTAACCCAAAGCTCTCGAGAGATCAACCACTCCAAAACTGCCTGAAAAACCAAGCTCGGCTATGCGCTCTAATCTCGCTAATAGGAAAGCGATGATAAATCACTTGCGGCTTCAAGCTGAGTTGCTTGACTGACAACGAGAAATCTCGATAATGACAGATTAGAACATCTACAAGCGAGACCAGTAAAGTCGCAGGACAATAGGGCATGATCACGAAGCTGACGCTACGGAACTTCAAGAGCATTCGAGAGCAGACCTACGAACTGTCAAGATTCGACCTCTTCGTAGGGCCTAACAATTGCGGCAAGAGCACAATCCTCCAGGCTCTAGCCATTTGGCAGTTCTGCGTCGATGAGTTTCACCGAGCGAAGCGCGGTGGCAAAAGTGGTGTACAGGTTGTATTACCGAACTTCACGGCACTCCCCGTCCCCGAGTTTGACCTTCTCTGGAAAGACCGCACTGACCGGAAATATCCAATCGAAGCTGGCAGCAGGAAGCAGGAGTACATTCTGATCGAGATCGGCGTGGAATGGCCCACAGATAAGGGCGAGAAAAGGTCCTTCGAGGTCAAATTACGGTATAACTCGCCTCAATCAGTCTATGCAATTCCCTCGCAGGGCTGGAACAGGTTCCACGAGCTCGAGGAGGAGAATAGCCTACCTGTCATCGCTTATGTGCCGCCGTTTTCAGGGCTAGAGCCGCACGAAGAGCGGCGTGATGACGTCCCCATCCGTGCTCAGGTCGGTAAGGCGCAGCCGGGCAGTGTTCTGAGAAACCTGCTATTGAAAATCTGCCCGTCCCCCTCAAGGGACGATCGGGGCCGAATCAGTAAGGATTACGTCCCGCCGGGAGACTGGATTGAGGTCAAGAATGTAGTGAGGCGTTGGTTCACTGTGGAGCTTCAGGAACCCAAATACGAACGCGGCGTTGATAAATATATAGAGTGCTTATATCGGGAGAGTGGGAGCGGCGCGAGGCGCAAGAGAAGAGGCAATAAGGACTTCTTTGACATTATTGCCGGTGGAAGCGGCTTCCATCAGACGCTCACGCTACTCGCCTTTCTCTACGGTTACAGGCCGACGACTATCCTACTGGACGAGCCCGACGCGCACCTGCACGTGAATCTTCAGCGAGAGATTCTCGACTACTTCAGACAGAAATCCAGTGAACGTGGCACGCAGTTCCTCATCGCAACTCACGCGGAGGAGCTCATTACTAGCGTGGATGTCAGCCAGATCATTTCGTTGCTGGAGCATCGGCCGAGACATGTAGAATCCACGGCGGGAATCCTGAGAGCAATGGCTGACTTGCCCAACACGGAGATCGCTGCGCTTCTGGCCTCGCCCTTTCTTCTCTATGTTGAGGGCAAGAGCGACGAACGTCTTCTGCGTGCTTGGGCAAACGCGTGCGAGGCAGAGAGCATATTCAGCAGACTGTGTTTTCACGCCATGGGAGGCGGCACAAAGAGGGAGATGAAGGACAACGCTGACAAGCATTTTGATGCAGTGAAGCAGATTGTACCTGATGCGAAACGCTTGATGCTGTTCGACTACGATACCGAAGAAACCGCATTTCATCCAAAAGCCGACAACCCGGTTCTCTTTGAGTGGGAGCGCAAGAACATCGATAATTATCTGCTTGTCCCAGACGTGTGGAGACGGGCGGCGCTGCGTGAGTTGAACTTGCGTGATGATGACGTCTTTGCTCAACCAACCAAACAGTTGATTACTGAGTTCTTCTCCAGCGAGAACCTCACCCTGCCACCTGGACAGACGTGGCGAAACGTCAGCGCGAACGTCTTCAAGGTTGTTGACGGCAAGAGCATTTTGTATGAGGACGACAGGTCGCTCTTTCAGCGGTTGCGCGGCCTTGACCCACCGGTTGAGCTGATTCGGGAAATGGTCGCAGTGAATATGACGGCCGACGAAGTCCACGAGGATGTCCACGCTTTCTTCAGGAAACTCAAGGAGGCAATTGGAGCCAACTGAGCTCGCCTACGCTCATGTCCGGCAAGTCCCGCCGCTACTTGGCCTTCTCCCGCTTGTTCTTGCGGTCTATGTGCTCCTGGCTCGATTTGAAGCCTTGCAGTGTGCCGTCGCGTTGTCAAGGGCAATCTTCAGGACCTTCCTGTAAGTCTCTAGCCCCTTGTCAAACTGATCGAGCGCCATTCCTGCGCAGTGATGGTTCACGGAGCTTGAGTCGTAGTCGGTTTCACGAGTGTACGGCGAGCGAACCTTTGGCTTTAGATTTTAACAGCCTTTAGGTAATGTATCACGTAATGTTGCCGAGAAACTTAGATTCGTGAGCCATGTCCATTCTTCGTATTGACCGAACATATCATAACATCCGGCGGCTGAGGCAAGTAGTCACCATTCTAGTCAAGTATGGCCTGGGCGAGTTGGTCTCGTCGCTGAGGATTGACTACTACCTTGCGTGGCTAAAACGGCTGGTGACTCGGCGCAAGCCACCGAAAGAGGTGTCATCCTTGACCAGGCCAATGCGGGTGAGAATGGCGATGGAGGAGCTTGGCCCGACGTTCGTGAAGCTCGGCCAGATGTTAAGCACAAGGCAAGACGTGGTCCCGCCAGCATATACGCAGGAGTTGACGAGGCTGCTGGACGAGGTGGCCCCCGTCAGCGTGGAGAAGATCAAAATGAGGGTTGAAAGTGAGCTGAGTCGCCCGATCAAGGAGATGTTCTCGAGCTTCAGTGAGGAGCCCTTTGCGAGCGCCTCGATAGCGCAGGTTCACACAGCGAGGCTGATTTCGGGGGAAGACGTTGTTGTAAAGGTTGTTCGACCTGGCATCGAGTCGGTCATACGGACTGACCTCGACATTCTGGCCGAGCTTGCGCGGCTGCTTGAGAGACACTTTCCGGAGGCAGCGGTCTTCGATCCCGTCGCACTTGTGGATGAGTTCTCACGCTCGCTCAACAAGGAGGTCGATCTGGCGCGGGAGGGTCGCATCATGGACCGGTTCGCGGCGAACTTCGAGGGTGATGAGACGATTCACGTCCCGAAGGTCTATTGGGGATATTGCAGCCAGAAGGTTCTGACGCAGGAGAGGCTGATGGGCAGGAAGCTATCGGGAGTCGATTTCGACGAGCTTTCGATGTCAGTTCGCAAGGCGATGGCGCGAAACGGGGCCGCGATTATCCTGAAGCAGATTCTGTCCTACGGTTTGTTTCATGCTGACCCACATCCGGGCAACATGTTCCTGCTGCCTGGGAACAAGCTGGGCCTAGTGGACTATGGGATAGTGGGCAGAACTGATGTCGCGACCAGGACGATGATCGCCGAAGTGTTGGTGGCGTTGTCGCAAGGCAGGCCGGAGAAGGTGGCCGACATCCTGCTCGAGAGCCAGCCGCCAATGCCGAGCTTCGACAGAAGCGGATTCGTGCGGGACACGATGGAGCTTTGCGACCTCTACGTCGGCATCACGCTCAAGAGCGTGATGGTCACCGCGCTGTTTTCAGACCTGGTTCAAACGATGCAGCGGCACGGGATTAGGTTCCCGAAGGACCTAATGCTGCTGTCCAAGGCACTGGTCACGATTGAGGGTTTTGGTCGCCGGCTCGACCCGGACTTCAACATGATCGAGTTTGCAAGACCCTTCGTGGAGAAATTCGTCCACGAGCGCCTTGGGCCTGCGCAGATGGCCAAGACCGCGTGGGAGACGCTGCGCAGCTATGTCAAGCTCTCCAGAACGCTGCCGAGGGACGTCTCGGCCATACTGAGCCGTCTGAAGGAGAGCCAGATGGAGATTGGCTTCGTGCATAAAGGCCTAGAAAACTTCTCATCAAGGCTCGAAAAGGTCGGCTACCGACTAACGCTGGGCATGATCATCAGCGCATTGATAATCGGCTCTTCTTATCTCGCCTCGGTTGAAATCCATTCACAGATGTCAGCACTGTTCCTCTACTCCTTTATAGGGTTTCTGTTGGCGATTGTGCTAGCTATTATCTTGCTTCTGTCTTTTCGCAGGTCCTGAGAGAGACAAATCAAAGTGAACACCCAAAACTCACGGGCAACATAGCAAAACCTCTGAGCAGATAGAAAGGAGAACCAAATGAACGCAGTGCTTGCTGGTTTCATCGCATACCTAATCATCGTTCTCTTCATCGGACTGCTCACTGCTAAGCACAACAAAACTCAGGCTGACTACCTCATAGGCGGTCGAAGACTGAATCCCTGGGTCATCGCATTTTCTGAACGCGCGTCCGGCGAATCGGCGTGGCTCCTGCTCGGAATGACCGGGGCCGCGCTGTCCGTCGGCCTCGGAGAGACCTGGACCGCACTAGGCTGCGTCATAGGCATCATCCTGTCTTGGCTCTTCATAGCCCGAAAGCTGCGTGAGGACTCCGGCAAATACGATGCGCTAACCCTGCCCGAGTACTTCACTCAGAAGTTTGCCAAGGATGGCAAATCCATACAGATAATCGCCTCAGTCATCATTATCTTCTTCTTCACGTTTTACGTCGCCGCCCAGTTCAGCGGGGCTGGCAAGGTCCTCAACGTAACGTTCGGCATACCACACTTCTGGGGTGTTCTGGTGGGTGCCGGGGTGATCCTGCTCTACACAATGCTTGGTGGGTTCTTCGCCGTGGCCTGGACCGACCTCGTGCAGGGCATCATAATGCTCGGCACCCTCGTCATTCTCCCCATCGTGGGCATCATAGAACTCTCTGAGGCGGGCAAACTCGGGACGCTCTCAATATCACAAGCCTTGATCCAAGAGGGCGCTGACAAGGCATCATGGGTGGGCGGCACATTGGGGCTTGGCGCTGTCCTATTCGTGATAAGTGGTCTCAGTTGGGGCCTGGGTTACACCGGCCAGCCACATCTCGTCCTGCGGTACATTGCCATGAGAAACCCTCGCGACGCGAGGAAGGCCGCTAAGATCGCCATCGTCTGGGCGGTGCTCGCCTTCACCGGCGCACTTCTAATCGGCCTTGTCGGCCTCGGACTTTACGGAGCCAACGCATTCCCCGACCCAGAGAAACTCATGCCGATCATGGCCACAAGACTGCTCCCTGTCTGGCTCGCTGGTATATTCATCTCCGGCGCGATTGCGGCGATGATGTCCACCGCCGACTCGCAGATTCTGGTAGCCACATCCGCCGTTACGGAAGACATATATCACAAGGTGATGCACAAGAACCCTAGCCAAAAAACGCTTGTTTTGATCTCCCGTATCGCCACCCTTGTTGTCGGGGCCGCGGCTCTTGTTCTCGCCCTGACGAGCAAGGAACTCGTGTTCTCTATGGTGTCCTACGCCTGGGGCGGACTGGGCGCCTCGTTCGGGCCGATAATTGTGCTATCGCTTTATTGGAGAAAGCTGAACAAGCAGGGCGTGATAGCGGGCATGCTTGCCGGCTCGTTGACTACATTTATCTGGAAGAATATCTCAACGCTTCAGTCAGCTGTTCCCGAGAGGCTCGTTGGCTATGTCGTCGCGTTCTGCGCCGTTGTCATCGTCACGCTAATGACCAAGCCCAAACCCGCCCTGTTACACAGATAGAACGCATCACGCTGCTCGCCTCAGATGTGCTGTGCGATCCACGACGGCGGTTAGTAGATCTGCCAGGTGTCCTCCGCATCGTAAACCGTGCGCCTGCACTCTAGCCGGACGTTCACGGTCTTGTCGAAATCGCGGTCGTACTTGGACGTGAAATGGACAGTGAGGATGAGATCTTTGGTCATGAACATCCTCGTTACCGTTTGCCTCCCGGGCGTGGACGCGATTATCTCCCATTGTATCCCGTCCACCGGGACCTTGATCGGGTTGCCGTCCACATCATAATCGATCCGTATGAATACGCCCTTCAGGTCCCTCGCCATGCCACACCGCCGCATCGATTGGGCTCTGCCGGAATTGTGTGCGTTCACGTAACTTCTGATAGTGCTCTCAGGAGTGGTCAGATCGAACTCCTTCTCCGAGCAACCAGTCCAAAACAGGCCGGCCAAAACGCATGCCAGCATGAGCAATGATCGACACCTGTGGTGACTAAACATTGTCCCGACAACCTCCGGACATCTACTTCGCACGAGGAGCTGAAGACCCTTTGCCGAATCTCATATCAGCCTTTACAGGCTCTCCTGAAACAGCAGTCTTGGCCCCCGAAAAGCCAAATCCCTTAATCACAAGCTCCATTCGCTCTGACTTGCCAAACAAAACCTTCTCGTAAACCAACTTGGCAAAACCGAAGACCGGTATCTTCCGACTGCGCCAAACCTCATACTTCCACTCTCTATAATTGGACAACTTGCTCTTGAGAGTAGCTGCGAAATGCTCGCACTTGTAGTCTTTACCACCGGCCTTGACAGAAACACCTGCTTGAACGAGCTTCATTTCGTCCAGCGACTTTATCGGTTCGTCTTGTGCAAAGCCCTTCCGCTTGCCCTTCTTCAAAAGGTCATCGCTCACGCTATTTACCACGCCCATGTTCGCCTCAGTCGGCTGAGTGCCCGGCGTCCAGAGAATATAGCGCTTCGCATCGCCGATATTCGGCAAACCAGAGAGAAAACAGAGCATTATCTCTGCCGAAACAGCGTTCAACGAAGGCAGCAACACCTTGTAAATAGTCGTCTGATCCTTCTTGATGAACGCTAGCTCGTGCCAAAAGCACTCCTGGCCCTCATATTTCTCCGAACCGACGACCGAATACTTCGCCTCAAGCGTCTGCGTCTTACCTCCGCTTGTCACCTTCGTCAGGCTATACGAAACCCATTGGCCGACCTTGAACTTCGGCACCTCAAGCCGCGACTCAGCCAACGCAAGTTCAGCGACCGAAACTAACAAGATGGCCACTAAAGGCCAACTTGCCCGCTTACGCACTAGCATACTCATACTCCTTGAGCCAATCTCTTTACTCTCGACCCTTATCAATATAGTCTCATACAATACTCGCTTGTCAATATGTAGTTCTTGAGCGTTCCTAAAGGAGGTCGGTCAGAGTGAATCCGCAGCTTCACGCCTATGATCTTGCTGGGGTGAATGCCAAAATGGAAGAAAAAGGCATCACGCGACTCAGGCGCATCCTTGCCCAAACATTCAACTTGAGCCCCAGGGCAAGGCCCATCACCGACCTCTCGTTCTTTGCCGCCTTGATCGATATTGGCACGCCAGAGTATCTAGCTGTCTGCACAGACGGCGTTGGCACCAAGCTCCTCGTCGCGCAGATGATGGACAGATACGACACCATCGGTATCGACTGCGTCGCCATGAACGTCAACGATGTTATATGCGTGGGCGCAACGCCTGTAACAATCGTGGATTACCTCGCCCTTCAACGGCCGGACCCAGATTTCCTAGAGGCAATTGCGAAGGGCTTATACGAGGGTGCGAAACTCGCCCAAGTGTCAGTATCGGGCGGCGAGACAGCACAGGTGGCGCCGATCATCACTGGGATACGCCCTAACCGTGGCTTCGACCTCGCCGCAACCTGCGTTGGATTGGTCAAGAAAGATGAGGTGATCGTCGGCGAACATGTTGTGCCCGGCGATGCCATACTCTCGCTCTCGAGCTCCGGGCTCCACAGCAATGGCTACTCGCTCGTCCGTTCGATCGTCTTCGACAAAATGCGCTTCGACGTGGACACCTACATCGACGAGCTGGGCAAAACAATAGGCGAGGAGCTCTTGACGCCGACGCACATCTACGTCCCGGAGGTCCTCAAGATGTTGAGTAGGACGGGCGTAGGACAGGCTTTCCAGCCTGTTCTGCCCATCAAGGCGCTTATCAACATCACGGGCAACGGCCTTCTGAATCTCGGCCGAATCGCTGCCAAAAACGTCGGTTTTGAGATCGACAATCTGCCCGAGCCCCAGCCGATATTCCAACTGCTAAAGAATTGGGGCGGGATACCTGACGAGGAGATGTTCCGCGTCTTCAACATGGGCATCGGCTTCTGCCTCATTGTGCCCGATGATTCGGATGTAATCGCCCAGATCACTGCGATCGCCGCCGAACACGGCGCAGATTGCGGCAGGATCGGGACGGTCGTTGAGGATGAGGCGAGGCGCGTCTTTGTTACGCAGAAAGGCCTCGTCCAAAAAGGCCTTTTCTTTGAAAAACGAGCCTGATCTCAAATCGGACATTTCCTATGGACAGTCAACTGTCAACCGCCAACGTAAAACCCACTGGACGGACGACTTTTGCTGGGCGCAGTTCGGGACGGACGGTGTGGACGTTCGTCGAGGACGGCAGGGTCACGACGAGGAGCCCATACAACGTGCGCTGTTACTCGTGCCACGAACTGCTGGCGCTCCTTAAGAATGCAGGCTTTGCTTACATCGAGGTCCTGCCCGACCTGCGCGGCAGCCCATTCACGTTCGACTCGCCTGTGATGCGCCTGACCGCGACGGCGAGCTGAGAAGGTCACGTTGCTTCTATCGCCCCCAGCTAGTTTTCTGCCGTGCAAATTCGATAAGAGCTTGACGTGGCGTATCTCCTGGCGCATCATGCCAACAAAGATAAGTTTCAAAAGCGGGCGGAGTAGGGACGTTTGGTGGTTTCTTCAAACTGCTCACGAGTGATGTAGTTGTCGAAAGGAGGCGAAGGTGAATGAAAGGTAATGACAAGTCTCATGGAACAGAAAAACGCGCCGAACAGGAGCTCTCGGAACTCCGAGAGGCTGCACAGAATCTCCCGGGCGTGAAGGAGGTTATGGAGCTTTATGAGGGGATAGAAAAAGTCGAGAGGCTAACTGAGGCCTACGCTCGCCTGATGGACGCAAGGCTCCCCGTCTCCCCTTCTGACACGTCAGGTCCCATGATATGGCAAATATAGCCGGAAAACTCTGATGCCAACGTGGAGCGGTATACTCACGGAGATAAGAGACCTCAGCCTCAAACTCCGTAAGGAAGGGGAGGAGAAACGAAGCCCATTTGATATAGTAAGACGGAAGTACTTGCGGGCTCTCGCTCAAAAAACCAAAAAGGACACAATCCTCTACGCGTCGAAATGCACTCAGCCCGATCCGGCCATTTTCCCTGGAGCGATCGTAATTACAGATGAAGACTTACAGGGACTAATGGAGGTGGTGCATAAACTCAAGGGGCCCGGGCTAGATCTAATACTCCACAGCCCGGGTGGACGCCTGGAGGCAGCTGAAGCATTTGTGGCATATCTGAGGTCCAAATTCGAGCATATTCGTGTAATTGTTCCGCAAATAGCCATGTCGGCAGCCACGATGATTTCATGCGCCGCCGACGTCATAATGCTCGGTAAGCACTCATTCCTCGGGCCCATTGATCCGCAGATCCCCATTGACTCGCCTCTTGGCCCAAGAATGGTCCCGGCTCAAGCTGTCATAGAGCAGTTTGAGCGCGCCATGTCTGACTGCAAAGAGGACCCTTCCGCGCTAGCTGCCTGGACACCCATGCTACGACAGTACGGCCCAGATCTCCTTGTTCAATGCAACCACGTCATTGAATTGTCGCGCGAATTGGTCAGAGATTGGCTGCGCAGCTTTATGTTCAAGAATGATAAAAACGGGGAACAGAAGGCAGCTCAAATAGCCTCTTGGCTAGCAGATCACAGCCATTTCAAGACTCACGGTCGCCACATCCCGAGAGAGCAGCTAGAGCAACATGGGCTTCGTATCGAACATCTCGAGGACGATCAGGAACTCCAGGACCTTGTTCTGTCGGTCTTTCACGCCTCAACTCACACCTTCAGTGGCACAGCGGCAGCTAAGATAATCGAAAACCATCTCGGAAAGGCCTTCATCAAGCTCAGCGCCGTCTCTGTAGAGCAGCCAGCTGCACAGAAACATGGGCCAAAACCACCAGAATAGGTATCTCAATCTGCCACCAGACGCGCTCAATTGATAGCAGCTGCGAATCCGGCTTCTGATAGCCCGATCGGACTTGACCGGGCCGTGCGATTCCGGATATCGGACCTGAGCGTCCTCGCTATGGCCATCACAACTGGGGTATCAGGCGATTCCCGGGCTAGAACAGCGCCTTGAGAGCCACCTTGACAAGCTCCTCAAGCGGCATAGACGGCCCTCTTTGCTTGATAAGCTTGCGGACGACGGACTCGGATGTGGCGGGCGGAATCCCAAGCGACTCCAGCGCCGCGACAGCATCCCTCTCAACGCCTCGAGCAGACGGGGCACCTGGCTCAGCTGGAATTGCCATTCGGATGGCCTTATCCCGAAGGAAGACAACGATGCGCTCAGCAGTCTTGGGCCCGATTCCTGGGGCGGACGCAAGTCGAGGGATGTCGCCCTCCAGAATCGCCTGCCTGACATCACGGGGCTCAATGCCCGAGAGGATGGTTCTGGCGACCTTTACGCCAACGCCGGAGACTTGGATAAGAAGTCGGAACATATCGCGCTCAGCGGACGTTGCGAAACCGAATAGCTCAAACGTCGGCTCCCGGAAATGAAGATGAGCGAGAAGTTTCACATTTGAGCCGACCTGGCCCAACTGCTGATAGGTCGTAAAGGATATCTGAACCTTAAGCCCCACACCGCCAACCTCGAGCACAACGCGCTCAGGGGATTTCTCGACGATCGTGCCGGATATGTAATCAATCATCTACGAGTTGCAGTCTGCGCCTCATAAGAGGCCTTAACCTGCGCGCGCAGTTTTTCGGTGTTTAGGTGGCATATCGCCGCGGCCAGCGCATCGGACGCGTCGTCAGGATATGGCGTTTCCGTGAGGGCGAGGGCGAGCTTGACCATTTTCTGAACTGATTCCTTACTTGCCCTCCCGAAACCAGTAACGGCGAGCTTGATCTCGGTCGCAGAGTGCTCCACGACCGGCACGCCTGCGCTCTGGGCGGCCAGCATCACAACGCCACGCACTGTCCCCAGCTTGAGTGCAGAGCGAACGTTCTGAGCGTAGAATACCGCCTCCATCGAGACGATATCGGGCAGAAACTCAGATATGAGGGACACTATCTTGGAATGAATGACGCTAAGTGTCTGCGGCAAGGAGCACTTCCGAGGGACCGGGATTGCCCCGTATTTAACCGCGCAAAGCTCCCCACGCTCGCCCTGCTCGACTATGCCGTAGCCCGTTGACCTACAGCTGGGGTCAACGCCTAGGACCTTCAGCCGACTTCCTCCATAACCGCAGGATCGATATCAAAGTTGGCAAAAACGTTCTGAACATCATCGCTCTGCTCGAGCCGGTCCATCAGCCTGAGCATCTGCATCGCATCCTTCCCCTCGAGCTTGACCGTGTTCTTGGGGACCATCGTTACCTCCGCAGACTGTATCTCAAATCCCTCCGCGGCGAGCAACTCCTGCAAATCAGCTAGCCGCTCCGGCGCAGCCACGATCTCGAAAACACCATCATCGTTCGTCACATCGTCAGCGCCCGCCGAAATAACCGCATCCATCAGCCGGTCCTCGTCATCAACGTTCTTCTCCTCAATGGCTACAAGACCCTTCTTGTCGAAAACCCACAAAACGCTCCCGACGTCTGCCATTCTCCCGCCGTTCTTCGACAATATATACCGAATCTCTGAAACCGTTCGGTTCTTGTTGTCTGTGAGGCACTCAATGAACATCGCAACGCCACCCGGGCCATACCCCTCGTAACTCACGTCCTCATAGGACACACCCGGAAGCTCGCCAGTCCCTTTCTTGATGGCCCGCTCAATGTTGTCGTGTGGCATGTTTGCCGCCCTAGCAGACACAACGGCACTGCGGAGCCGCGGATTGCTTTCTGGGTCGCCGCCACCTTGCCTCGCCGCGACTGTGATCTCCTTGATCAGCTTGGTAAAGAGGTTGCCCCGCTTGGCGTCCTCTTTCCCCTTCTTACGCTTTATGGTGCTCCATTTAGAGTGCCCGGACATCTGATCCCTCCAAACACCGATCTCTCAAGCAAGCGACGACTCATCATCTTTGGGTTTAATCCCGACCTTGCCCTCAAGTATCTCCTCTATCGCAATCTCAATACAACTCTTGCCACCACCACGAGAAAACGGCAGCAAGCCCGACTGTATTTGCAGCGCCCGAGCAGCGGCCAGCACTGTGAAATCATACTCTGACCCAATCTTGCTGATACCCATGGGCGCCAGCTCAACTATGCTCCTACTACGTCTGTCTTCTTCCATGTTCTTAACCTACCTCAAAACCATCTTCTCAAACCCTGTCCAGTGAGTAATCAAGGACCGATCCCACCGTGAAGCAAAGACCCAGCACCGCATAAAACGGATAAATCTCCGCCCCGTGCCCTGCGAATAACTTGCCCACAACAAACGGGATCAACAGAAGCACCGCCCACGCGATAGCGTTCACCAATAACACGTGAGCAAAACCATACCGGCTTCTCGGCTCAAAAGACCTCTCCTGAACATTCCGCTTATGCTTCCTACTCCTCTTTCCCATATACGCATAGATAACAATACAACGCCACCTCTGTCAAGAGTGACGACCCGGCCCCAAAAGCCTCCGCTCCCATAGGTGCCCACGGCGCAATCCTGTAAAAACAAACCTTATATCTACCCAAATATA
>CAZKNE010000014.1:0-15666 GCA_964554005.1 uncultured bacterium
CTCTGGACACGCTTTGCCGGACAAGCAATGGCGGCAAGACGTGGAAGAGGCTTCAGGCGTTTGAGGCGGAGCTCGAGGACATGACGTTTTGCGGTGAGAAGGTTGGATACGCGGTCGGCCTGTCGGGGCGGATTCTCTACACGCACAACGGAGGCGCAACCTGGGCCGAGGCGAGGCGCCTGACGCCGCACTTGCTGCTTGGTGTGGCTTGCCAGGGGGATAAGCTCGCGTGGGCGGTCGGCCTGGGCGGGACGATCGTGCATACAGCGGACGGCGGCGAGACGTGGGATTCACAGGATTCGGGGACATCCACAATCCTGATGGACGTCTGTTTCGTTGACGAGACCAGCGGCTGGGCAGTTGGGATGGACGGCGTCATAATCCACACCACGGACGGAGGCAAGACGTGGCTTGCGCAGCAAAGCGGCGCGAAACACGAGCTCGATGGGGTTCGCTTCGTTGACGAGAGGACGGGCTTCGTAGTTGGGCAGGAGTCGATATTTCTCTGGACTACGGACGGAGGCAAGACGTGGCAGAATCCGAAGATACTGATTGACAGGGATAAGTGGCTCTACTCGGTCTTCATGCTCGATGCAACGTCGGGCTACGCCTGTGGCAAGAACGGGATACTCATCTCTCTGCCTTAGATTTTAGAAAGGGGTGATCAAAAGTGAATGCGGCCCTCACAGCCGGCACCGGTCCCACGTTCTCGTCTGGCCAGAGGCCAATGGCAGCAAGGCAGGCCCAAATCTCAGCGTCCGGGGCATCGGCGTAATCATGCTGTCCGGCCAACCCAAGGTGTGACTCTAGATTGTAGATAGAGCTCTGCGGTTACCTCGATCGCGTTTCAACGCGGTTGTATAAACGGCTTTCATTATCCTAACCCCCGCCTTTAGAGGCTGTCTAATAAGTCATGATTCGGTTCGTAGTGACAGGTCTCGTGCCTGCCCTATCCAATTGATCGCCGTATCGAGGATGGCGCATTTGACGAATTAACAGGTACGCGCGGGTCTGAGACCAGGCTCCCAAAGGTTGATTCCGGCAATCGTGTTGAAAATGAAAACCGCCGCGTTGATCTTGACAACCTGTCTGATTTTCTGTGTTATTTCTATGCAGGAGGACAGCAATACCTCCACGTCAGGACTTATTTGGACAGTCTCTTCCAGTCGGGGGACCTGAGGGCGGCGACGCGACTCCCCATCAATTCCCGTTCTGGCGCTTTTCGACGGAAGAGCTGATCAGGTCGCGGAGTGCCTTGGCGAGGTCGGTGTTGATGCTACGAATCGGCAAGGGCTGCACGCTCGGGTTGGACAGGTTTCCATGGACACGGAAATAGGCTGGGATGAGCGTCTTGTTGTGCTGTGTTATGATCGGCCCTAAGAAAGGTATCTTGTGCGCAATGTCCCCCGTAGTCGGCATCAAGAAGACGCCGATGGTCGCCTCGATCGTCTCGCTTATCAGGTCAACGTCGCAGACCGCGGTCATCTTCATCGAGCTCGCGTCAACGACGAAGTCGCGGGTAGAAAGAACGCCGTTGCCGAGCGTTGCCGAGCATTTCAGGAGTTCGTATGGCGTGCCGACGGTCACGAAATCCCTGAAGTCCATCTTGAGCACTCTGAGCACGTCCAACAGCGAGAATATCTTGGAGAGTATCCCGAATTTCTTGATGACCCCGTCCCTCGATTTCAGCTTGAAGCTTCCCTTGGTGAACTTCAGAAGCTCGTCTGCGTTGCCTCCACAACCCTGAAAGTGCCCCGAGACTCTCGCCCTGCCGGTCGCAAGAACCTCGTCTATGCCCAAGAGTTTAAGCAGCTCCTCGAGCTTGACTTTCTTCATCTTGAAATCAGTTTCAAATGACAGGCCGCACTCTGATAGGAACTGCGACACGAGGTTTGCAGTTAGCGTTCCATGGCAGAAGTTCGTCCTGAGATCTTCGATCTTCATGACGCCGTTTCTGACCGGCACAGTCAGGTCAATCCGCCCAAAATCGTGCTCGCCGAGGGAGAAATCGCCGATGTTTAGCGAGGCGTCCACCGTTCCACGCCCGATGAAGGGCAAGTTCTTGAGCTGTTCAAGGTCTGCACGCGTTACGGGGGCACGCACGGGCCTGGCCGGGGCCTTCTCAGCCGTTTTGGGCCCCGGACTAGACAAAGCGCGCAAAAAATCCTCGGTATTGAGCTTAGGCGACTTGATCCTCACTTGGAGGACGTTCTCTGCGAAATTGGCGCGGGCGCTGAGCGACGCCTGTGACTGGCCGACCTTGACGGTCAAGTTGTCAACGGCTAGAAGGCCCGGCGAAAGCTTGAGAGAGCCGCTTATGTCAGTGAATTGCAGGTCAGCCCCCACCAGTGCGAACTTGACGGCGTCTGCGCGCAGTTGCGAGTAGATCGCGGCGCCATTAGGGATTTCTGGTCCGAGCTCGCCCCTTGCGCTTAGGATGAGCGCGCTTGCGGCCGCCTTGGGGTCTAGTGCGTGCAAGAGTCGCGAGACGTCAGCCATCCTGACTGGGTCGCCAGAGACGTTGAACTTGAGCCGCGGCTGTGCAAAATCAGCTGCGCCCCCAGTGATCTTCAGCTCCGAGGAGCCAACCCGCACACTGCCTCTTAACTTGCTGAGGCGAGCGAGCTTCTCAAGCTTTGCAGCGAGCGCGATCGCAAGCTTCGCGCGCTCAGGGTCGAGGCGGATACTTCCCCATGAGACCTGGCCCCGGGGCGAAACGTGCACATCAAGGGCAAGGTCATCTAGGACTCCCTGGGCATCGAGCTGGACTTCTGGTGCCTGTGTGCAAGCCAGTTCCTCGAGAAAAGTGGGGCCGAATAGTGCCCTTAGATCAGAGAGCAGGGGTTTGGCCGAGATGTGCACACGGACAGCGGTCTTCCTCCATTGCGCAGGCGTAAAGGCAGCGAAGAGAGGTCCTTCCGTCTGGCCTGCGAGCTGAAAATGGCTCTGGCCGAGCGCACCTGTGAGTCGCTCTATGTGAAGTTCGCCTTTGGCGAGAGCTATCTTGCCCGAGAGACGAGAAAGCGAGAGGGGCAAGCCTGGATGCAGGACATCCATGTCTTTGATCGCAACCGAGACCCCAAGCTCTGCATCTTGCACTTTGGCCAGAGGGAAGTTTGCAGTCGCCTCAATCTTGGCCTTACCCGAGGCAAAATGCAGCTCTTTGGCCGCTTTACTGAGCGTAGGAGGCATCATTTGGGCCGCAAGCAGGTTGTTTATCGTCCTTCCATCTGTCGTCAGGGCAACGCCTGCTTCGCATAAGTGCGACGATGGGCGTTGGCTAGGAGAGCCCGGCTCTTCAGCCTGCACGCTCTCTGGGAAGGCCCTGAACCAGCCGGCAAGCTTGCCCGCCAGGCCCGATTTGGGCAGGCTAGGGCAGAAGCTTGCGAGCTTGGAGACGTCTGTCTCGCTCAGGTAAATGGAAAGCTCCCACCCGGGCGAGCCGATGTGGGCGATTTTGCCGGAGCCTTGCACGACTACATCCCGGATGGCAACTTGCGCCTCGTCCACCGAGAGCTCTTCAAGGCCTTTTGTGGTTGCCGATGCCTTCACGAGGCAGCGTTGTCTCGGTTTCTTTCTGAACCAGTCATTATAGGTGATGTCGTGCTCTGAAAAGTCGGTCTTCAGCGAAAGGCGTAGCTTTTCGTAGCTGCCTTTTGCATTGGCCTCTATAACGGCAGCAGGACCCCTGATAGAGAGCGAGTCGAGGCCTGCCGCGTCCAGAAGCCTACGAACTAGCTGTTCATTGGCGTGGACACTTGCATCGGCCGAGAGCGAGGCCGAGTCAGAAAAGGGCTCAACAATCTTCGCGGATGCCCTGACAGCGGACTGGCCATTTAGGCTGGCAGATGCATTAATCTCTGCCAATCGGGGGGAGAGCATTGCCTCAGCCTTTAGCGCGTCGATGGTCAGATCGAGCGACTGCCACCGAGCCTTGCCTCCAGAGAGCGAGACTCCTATCGTTCCGTCCCGAGTGACCACATTGCCGGAGAAGCCGCTCACGGCAAGGTTTTCATAGGCGGGAGCGACGTTCAGACCGCGGATGCCGCAATTGGCCGTGAGCAGTTTCGGGACCAACGAGCTCGAATCGGCCATATCAGCCACCTTGCCAGCCAGACGGGCATTCAGGTCCCGTAGCTCGCCCGAGATGGCCATTGCTCGCATTGTGCGGGCTGCGTTCGGCGGCAGGAGTCCAGCCGGTAGAAGGTCTAGGACCGTCGCGATGGGCAGCGTCGGCCCGCTGAAGGTGCACTCGATCGTAGCATCGCTGGAGCCTGGGCCTACGATTTTGACGCTGCCAGCAAACTCGCTGTCATCGACAGCCACCGAGAATTGCTGAGCGACGAGGGCCGCCCTGCTGGCCTTCGCCAAAAACGACAAATTGAGCTCGTGCGCAGCGCCCTTGCTCGACAAGCTGTGGTCAAGCGCAAGCCGCCGAACCAGCAGATTCCCTGTCAAAGACGTGTCGCCGTTACGTTGAGCATCGAAAGTCAGATTGAGGCTCGAGCTGCCTGAAATGCCGGCAGCACGGACATTGGCCGGAAGGTATGTCTGAAAAAAAGAGCACGGAACAGCGCGAGCGCTCACATCTCCCGAAAGATCGAAGGGCAGCAGCTGAGCGTTCTGGTGTGGCCCCGAGGGATCGATCCGAAGCTGAGCCCGGACTGTGCCTGAGTCGGTGCGCTTTCCTTGGACCTGGCACCTGGCGCTCACGTTGAAAGGGACGTCGCAGTTCATGCCGCTTAAGGCGACCTCGATATCGTTGAGCGTAATCTTGATTGTTGCGGGTGATGCGATAGAGCGGTCAAGGTAGATCATGCGCCCGCCGCTGATGGTGACATCGAGGCTTTCTGGAAGCATATCCGTGGACTTCAGAAAGCTGAATGGGTTGCTCGACTCGATCGCGGCCGAAGGACTTTTCGCACTGGCATTGGAGTGCCAGGGCCGAACGGCGAGAATCTGTGGACCATAAACGTGAACCTCCTCAACCCTGATCTTCCCGAAAAGCAGCGGGAGAACGTCCAGATCGATCCTGGCCTTTGGCACGGTGAGCTTTTCAAGCGGACCCGCTACTTCGGGAAGCTCTATGTCCCTAACGACGAAGCTTATGTCCGGCAAGATAGCAAACCGCCCGCTCTTGATCGTCACCGGTGAGCCAATGCCCGCAGAGAGCCCGTCTGCCAGCAACTGGGCATATTTGTCGAGGTTTACAAGAGGAGGCACTAAGAGAGCCGCTGCGAGCAGGAGAACTGCTGCGATGGCAAGCCCGATAAGCAGCCTCTTGTGTCTGAAAACCAAAGAACTCATGGCGCTCTCCCCGCTAATTGGCGCAGGCCGCGCCACCGGGCGTGTCACCGGTCATACGGAGGGCACTAGTGAGCATCACTGGCGACTCTCAGGGCGTCTGCTTGGCCTGTCGCCGATAACGAGAAGGATGACGAGGTCTAGGATAGAGGCCGCCTGGGCCACAGTGAGCGCAACGACCGTATATATGACTTTGTGGCTCACGAGGAACGAGAGGGTTCGATACAGGCTGGCCATGTTGTCAGAGTAGCCTCTCATGGATAGCGGAAGCTGCCCCTGGTAAGGTATCGAGAGATATGTGATGACGCCGGCGAGAATGAAACCTAGAAAATAGATGGCGCCTCGTGCAGGCCGGCCGATTCGGAAGTGTCCGCCGCCTGGGATGAACAGGGCGGCAACGATGGCGGAGATGTTTCTGGAGACCTTCGGCCCTGGCGGCTGCTTATCTCGGGCCATCTTGGGCGGTCTGCGTACTTCTGCGGACGGCATCTTTTTCCTGCGTTCTTTTTCCTGCGACTTTAGTCCACCAGGGCTCGAGCCGACAACGTTTCTGGTGTCGCTTACGGTCCTCGTATCGATCAGTAATGAGCAGCTGGGACAATCGATCAGCGTCTCCTCTCCAGCATCGAAACTACACCCACACCTAGGACATCTGACCTGCATCACCCACACCAAACAGCGAACGAAGATGCCTACAATGAACTAACACGACAGTGCCTACGTATTGCGGTCGAGCGCGTCGAGTCGCGCTGCCTCCCTGTGCCAACGTGAATCTCAGCGTTAAGCTCGGCATTCAATGGTCTCGATCGACTTTTTTGGCAACCATCCTGTAAGGCCGGACTGGATGCTGATCTGATACCAGTCGGCCATCTTGTTACGGACGCGGACCTCGGTCCCGCTGTGCAGCTCGAATACTTTAGCGGACTCGTCCTTTGGGCCGCTCCTGGCCTTGACGAGGTTGGAGACGACTATGCCGTAGTTGTGATTGCTAAATGCGTAGGCTTTGATCACTGTGTTTGTCCCACAGAAGAGCACCAAGATAAGAAACACGGCGGCTATGCGTAGGATGATCCTCCGAGTCTTCTCACGACCTGGGCGAGCCTCCATACCTCTTGAGCGTCCTTTCAGAACCACGAACGCAATCAAGAGCACCATGAACGCACCGTAAAGCGACAGTGATACGATCGTCCACTCGTTGACGTTGAAGAGCGAGTAGATGTCCAAGAACAGCTGAGCCAGGATGTTGTGGTGCTCAGGCTCGATCTTGTCAACAATGCTAGAGCGGGCGAGGCTTAAATTGTGCGCTATCGATGCGTCACGAGGCGCGAGCCTTCTCGCCTTTTCGTAGTTCAATATGGCTCGTCCGAAATCCCCCATCCTGAAGTAGCAGTTGCCGAGGTTGTAGAAGAGGTCCGGATTCTGGCATCTGGTTAGGGCCGCAGCGAGGAACCTGTCCTTTGCGCCAACGAAATCGTCCTGCTCATAATGGCCGCATCCGTCGTTGTAAAGCTCGATTACGACTGCGGGATCGAACTGCGTCCGAGCAGGCAGCAGGGTAGGGCAGGCCACCGAGATGACAAAGACAATCAGCATCACAACCAACGACCGTCGGGCGGCAGACTTCCCGGTACTGCGGGGTAACATCATTGCGAGCGTTGCTCCGTCTCTTTTTTTGCTGCGATGCGACGAAGCATCGAGAGCGTTTCCTCAACCTTTGATAGGACGTCCTGCATCTCCTGAGTCGAGCTTTTTTGCGCGGAGAAGCGATAGAAGTCGCAGACCTCAATGCACTCCGAGGCGAGCTTGGCGGCGCGTTTGCCCGCGTTCGAGTCGCCGATTATGGCGCCCACGGTCATCGCCGAGATGCCCGGCGCCGGCACCTCGAACTTGTCGGCTACGTAGTCAATAAGTGATTTGGCAAGCTGAGAATAGAACTCCTGAGGCGCATCAGGGTCCATGTGGTATTTCGCCCTTGCAAGCCCACGGACGGCCTTCTTCCAGGCGCCGCGGACCTTGGTATCGCCCAAAACCTTCTCAACGACCACGTCTTTGGCGCAGAAGACCAGAAGCAGAACCGCTGGCAGCAGGATGATGAGTAGTGTCGAGGTCCGCTTGTAGAGGTCCTGCCGGAAATCCTCAAAACGCGTCATCTTGGGCTTGATGTAGTCGATATCGGCGCCGGTCTGCTTAACGTCGGTTCTCTTTAGGAGGCCGCCAAGCGGCGTTGCGGGAGTTTTGGACACACTTCCGGTAACCTCGACCGTTATTGGTTGCGTTTTGAGTGTTTTGTATTTGGCTGATTGCGGGTCGAAAAAGGAGAGCTCGGCCGGCGGGATTGTATAGGAGCCCGGTTTTCTAGCGACCATAACGAACTCGAACGATTTCGAGCCGGAGATTGGGGACTTCTTGTTATCGACCGCTTCCGCTACGTTCGGCTCATAGATGTCGAAGTCTTCGAGCTCGGGCTTGGGGGTCTGCTGAATGGTCTTCACGTTGCCCGTGCCCCATATTTTGATCTTGAGCGTCACGGGCTTGCCGAGCGGGACGCTTTTCTTGTCAACGGTGGAGCTCATCGAGAACTGGCCTACTGCCCCGTGAAATGTCGCGGGTGCGCCGTTTGGGAGAGCCTTCACAGTAATATCAATCGGCTTCGTCGTTAGATGCCGAGGCTGCTGCCGGTCGAGATTGCGGAACGAGAACATTGGCGTGAAGAACGTATCGACAGAACATGTAAGCGAGGCGGGCCCGATGGTCTGCACGCCTGTGTTGGTGGGAAACAGGGCGGTCGTTATCTCCTCTAATCTGTAGCGCTTGCCTCGAACCACAGTAGTGTATGATCTCTTGCCCTTAATGTCCTCCTTCCAGAAGTTCGTGCACGGCGGTGGAGTGTAGTCGGCCGAGGCAAGGTTCACTCTCGAGAAGAGCTTGAACTTCAAAGTAACCTGCTCTCCAAGGAACACCGTAGTTTTGTCAACTGAAGTCTTGATGAAAATATCCTGGTCGCCCCTCGTCTGCTTCTTCGGCTCGAATGGCGCAGCGTTCCGCCGCCCCCACGGCTGCGTTGGCTGTCTGCGCCGCCTGGGCTTTGCCTGCCGCCCCAGGACCTCAATCTGTATCGGCTTGGTCCTAATGGTCCTGGAGCCAGCCTTTGCGCGTATCGGGGCGATCTTCAGGACGCCGACTCGCTCCGGCTGAAGAACGTAGCGGTAAGTAGTGCTCGACTCGATCTGCATGTTGATGATGGTTACACTCCGGGACTGCGACTGGGAGACGGTCGAGAAATCATCCGAGATGTCCGGAAGCGTGGGTTCGCCGTCGATGCCCTGGGCAGTAACAATCAGCGTGATCTGATCGTCTATGAAGACAGAGCTTCTGTTCACCGACGCCTTAATGGATGCCTTGCCAGCAAACGCCGAGGCGCACAGGGCGGCGAGAATAGCCATTGCGAACGCGAATGCCCTGGCGCGGGATGCCAAACTGAGACCTAACATCCTACCAGTTCTTCTCCACGGAAGAAGAGCTCGACTTGGCCTGATGCAGCTTCCGCTCAACCTGCTGCTCCTGCTGTTTCAACGCCGCCAATATCTGCTGTATCTGGTCCTTGGTTAGCTGCTGAGGTCTCTGTGGTTTCTCTTGACCTTGCTTCTCCTCTTTCTGTTGAGCCTGCTTGTCCTCTTGCTGCTTCTGCTGTTCGCCCTGCTGCTGTTTCGCCTGATTGTCCTTCTGCTGGCTCTGGTCCTTTTGGTCCTGTTTATCCTTCTTGTCCTTGTCCTGCTGCTTCTTGTTTTGCTTCTGCTGTTGAGCGCGAAGCGCAAGCTCAAGGTTATATCGCGACTTGGCATCGTCAGGGTTGAGCAAGAGCGCCTGTGTATAAGCGTCAATCGCGCCCTTAATATCGCCCGCTTTCAATGAGGCGTTCCCCATGTTATAGGTCGCGGACTGCTCAAGAGACCTCGGGGCATCCAGAGACGCGGTCTTATAGCCAGCCCTCGCGTCCTCGAACTTCCCTTTTTTGTAAAGCACGTTGCCCATGTTGTATTGCAGCTTGAGCGAGTTGGGCATCCCCACCTGTGCCGCAGTGATCTTTGCCAGCGCCTCGTCCAGCTTGTTCTCGTTGTAAAGCTTCATGGCGTTCTCAGCATCCTGCGATGCGCTATCCTTCCAGGAGAGCGCGGCCGAGCTCATCCAGACACCGCCCACAATCAGGACCACCAAGCATTTCGTCATTAAGTGCCGCATGACCACTTCATCTTATCTCAATTGGTTCTTTCAACTTTACGCTTTAATGCTCGATCGCCCTCACCGAGCCTCAGGCTTGGCCCTTGTCGGCAACAAGACTGCGACAACGATGAGCAGTATAGCCAACAGTAGCGGATACTGAAATCGCTCATTGTAGATTGTGTATCTTCTCGACTGAAGCTCCGTGGTCGCCATCTTCCGGATGGCGGACCGGATTGGCGCCGTGCTTGCTGTCTCGCCGGTCAAAAGCACGGTCTTGCTGCCGGTTATGTCGGCTATTCGAGAGAGGCCGGTGAGGTTCAGCTTGCTGATAACAACGCTGCCGTCCTGAGCCTTCTGATACTCCTTGAGTTTGCCCGACTCGTCGCGTATGGGTATTGGCGCACCCTTGCCTGTTCCCACGCCGACAACGTGTAGAACAACGCCCTGCTTGACCGCATCCCTTGCCGCTGCCTCGAGGTCGCCAGAGTGGCTCTCGCCGTCGGAGAAGACGACAAGCGTCTTGTACTTGCGTTCACCGGCCTTGAATAGCTTGCATGCTTTATCGATCGCAGATGGCAACGCCGTCCCGCCAAGCTCCACCGAGCCCACCTGCACACTCGATAAGAACATCGCAAATGCCCCATAATCCATCGTCAGCGGGCACTGAACGTGTGAGCGGCCTGCGAAAACAACCAGCGCTACACGATGCCCGTGGAGGTGGTCGAGCAGCCTTGAAATCTCAAGCTTGGCCCGCTCGAACCTGTTGGGAGCAACGTCCTCCGCGAGCATGCTCCTCGATGTATCCAGCAACACTATAACGTCAACGCCTCGCGCCGTGAGCTCAATCGTCCGCTTGCCGAATCTCGGTTCCGCAAGCGCTACCAACACCAGCGCCACGGCGGTAATAGAAAGTCCCGCACGCCACCGACGACGCCTATGATCAACTGATCCTAAGAGACGGCTCAAAACCGTCATGTTGGCGAATTGCGACAGCTTTCGCAACGACCGCCTCTCTGACCAGCGGTATAGCAACACAAGAAGCGCAACTGCTAACGGAATCAGGTAAAGATAGATAACATTCCCAAAGCCGCTATGAAGCGCCTCAGCAATTGTCTGAAAAAGAGTGCCCATCACACATGCCCGATATTACTGTTTTAGCGCCGCCGCACCATCTTCGCGGTTACCTATTTAACAAGCGATGAGCAAAAACTGTTCTCATTCGTAAGTACGCCACACGGGGGAATCGGACCGGCTACTGGTCCACGTTGGGCCCTACCAGTTTCGGCGGTGGCCGGCCCGGCCCGACCAGGCGGCGTTCATAGACCTCAGCTCGGCCAAAGGAGGCAACCTTCCGCCACGTTAGAGAATAGCGAATGGTCTCGACCGTGGGATGCAGCTCGCCGTTGGCGTGGGGTCTGCTGCCTATGAAGGCGTAGGCTGGCACCGCACCCTCATTCCCCTTTTGAAGCTCGTCGAAGTAGAAGGGATTGCTATGGGGCCTTAGGATTCTCCTGCCACAGAGAGCAGGTATCCATAGACCACTACAATCGTGTTCTGGGACATTCAAGATTATATCCGTCTTGAGCGTGTTTCGCCTGATCCAATCAAATGCGAGCAAGTCATCTTGCGTCACTGAGCCCTGAGGCTTCATGTTCTTCAGGTAAAATTCGCCGTAGCCGTTCCAACAGAGGCTGGCTACGAAGCATACAGCGATTCCGGTAACTGACCAGTGGATGGCGGCAATTGCGACCTTCCACTGGTGGAGAAAGGACCAAGCTTCGAAGATTAGCAAAGCCAGCACAAGCGGCACGATATACCGGATGCGCATATAGCGCCCCCACTGCCAGCCGGTCAGCTCCGACACGGCGCGAACGACAACTACACCGCCGGCAATGACCGTGCAAACGAGAGGCAGCATCTTCGATACTCTCTGGCGCGAGGACTTTGCTGCGTACAGTGTCAACTCTGAGTCGCTCATGGTTGCGCCGCCCACGAGCCGCGCTACAAGCCCTCCGAGGAGCAGAGCCATCGGCGCTATCAGCATCATGGCCATCCGTTCCGGATACAGCGCGTAAGAGAATGGAAGCACCCAATACTGGGAGTTCATGACCAGGCCGATCGGAACCAGGGCGCACAGGAATATCGACAGTCGCATCCGCCAGCTGAGCGTGGAGATGAGCAGGCCAAGAAGGACGATATACACAAAAGGTTTGTTGAACGTAAAAAGTGTGTATTGCGGTATTGTCCAGAGGCAATCCTGGACGGTGCCCTTCCATGAGTGCGGCTTGTCTCTCTGCCACGACTTGGAGAACTCAATGTCTTTATCGCTTATGTGAGGCGAAAACCCGGCTATAAACGGGCTCACGAGCACTGACGCAACGACAAAGACAAGGATACAGCGACCGGCGTAGGCTCTCAGCTCGTGCAGTCTCTTGCTCGCCCAAGCGAATATGGAGAATCCCAGAGCAAAAGCAACCAAAAAGTATGTCGCGCCCAAAAAGGGGATGGAGTGCGTCAGCAGTGCCGCTGCCCATAAGGAGGCCTGAACCAGAACCTCCAGAAAACTATGGTAACGGCTCAAACGAAAGAACAGCCCAAGTGCGGCCAGAATAAATGCGAATGACAGCACCGTTGGATTGCCGCCGCCTTCACTGTAAATCTGAGGTGAGGCTGCAAGAAACGCACTTATTGCAGCGGTTGAAAGGGAGATAACAGGACTAAACCATACCCTAAGTAGTAGGAATAGCCCGAAAGTCAGAAGAACATACGTGAGGTAGGTCCACAACATGGCGCCGGTCTGAACTTCAAGCCCGGAAATCAATGAAGTGCAAGCGATGAGCAGAGCGAAACCTATCGGGTATTCCCCAAACGAATCGATTGGGAGAAGCGGTCTGTGAGTCTGAGGTATCCCATTGCTGTCCATCACCATTCTGGCGTAATAGGCGTGCATGCTCATGTCCGGCCCGGGAGGGACATTCGGAGAGATGGCTGGCAAGAGCCGGGCTAGCACGACAATCGCCGTCAGAGCTGCCAGCACCAAACATGTGCTCTTGCTAAGGCGCCTCGTTAGCCGGCGAGGGAGCCCTTTGCGGCTCATGGTTAGAAGAAGCAGGATCGCTGCCAGGGCAAGAACCACCACCCAGATCAGCGATGACAGCGAGATGGGGACGTATCGCGTGAGCCAGGGCAGCCAGGTCCAGCAGCTGATGCCGAAGAAGATGCAGTATATCGCACGGGTGAAGCCGTCCAGGGACCCAAAGCCACCCAGAACCCATAGCAGCGCCGCCGGCAGAACGAACATCCCTACCGCCGGGAACAGGACCGACCCAGCTATGAGAGCAAGCCATACAACATTGAGTATGTTCCCAAGATTCATGCCCTCATTCCTCTGTCCGGAGTCTCCAAGCGAGTCAAAGCTCATGTCAAGCTAGGCCACAAAGGTGGCACAAGGCTGAGGGAGCAAGCCTCCTTGACCTCATCAGCCAGGACACATATCTTAGCGGAAGATAACGGTGAATCAATACAAGCCGAGAACCTAGCCAGCGCCAACGCATTCAAGCGGCAGAGAGGCAAGAAAGGTCTATATGCAGCGATTCTTAAGAGATCGGTTCCGCATATAGCATCATACGGATGGTCAAGGCCTTCTTGCGTAGAGTTAAGGTAATAGCAACCCCAAGAACTGCTTTAGGCCTCGCCGCAGTCTTTGGTCTTTCACATAGCATATTCTATCTGTTGGGAGTTCGTTTTGACGACGACCCTCTGTGGGGAGCCTGGCAATACCTCGACCCAGAACTTCTGAGACACAACCTTCTGCAAAGTCTTTTCTACCTGCACATTCAACCCCCTCTCTTTAATCTGTTTCTAGGGACCGTTCTTAAACTATCGTTTGGACACGCGACGGTCGTTTTCCACGGCATTTACCTCATTTGTGGCCTCATTCTTTACTGTGGTCTTTTCTGGCTGCAGGTCAGGTTGGGGGTGGGCAAAAGGCTAGCCTTCGGCCTGAGCACGCTCTTTATGATAAGCCCTTCATTCATTCTATATGAACACTGGCTGTTCTATACCTTACCCGTTGCCACAGTTCTCCTGCTATCCGCGTTACTGCTGCACGAGTTCCTGGTCAAGAGAGAAGGTTGGCTGGCTTTTCTTTTTTTCTTATCGCTGTTCGTTCTGTCAGGTACTCGAACAGCATTTCATCTGGTCTACTTCATTGCCGTAACCGGGGCACTGGTCGCAGTCAGTTGGCCGAACCGAAGGAGAGTAATTCTTGCCGCCACGCTGCCATTTGTGCTGGTCATGTCGCTCTACTGCAAGAATCTCGCTTTATTTGGCAGATTCACGACTAGCTCCTGGCTGGGTATGAACACTTGGATTATCGCGACGGCCAATGTCCCTCCTGAAGAGCGCGTGGAACTTGTTCGTGCGGGAAAGCTCTCTGAATTGTCTCTGATCAACCGCTTCTCCCCGTTGGTAAGGTACCCCGTGAGATATCGACAAGCGATCGGTCACGAGAACGTTCCTGCACTGACGCAGTCTGTCAAATCAACCGGTTCCGACAACTTCAATCATTTGGCCTACGTGGAGATCTCCAACCAATGCTTTGAAGATTCTCTGTCTGTGCTGAGGGAACGTCCCAAGGCTTACATCAATGGGCTCGCAAAATCCTGGCTAATCTACTTCAAGTCAACCAGCGACTATAGTTTCTTGGACAAGAATCGCGATAAGATATCCCTACTCAACAGCATCTATGATTTGCTCTTATACGGTGAAATACCCTACGACATGTCAAAAACAGGCATTCTACCCTTTTTGCTGCTTCCAGGATATCGCGTCTATCTTCTCCTTCTCTTGGGGTTGCCATTGCTGCTCATCTTTGCCTTGAGACTGTCATTGAGGAGGAGCTCTGAAGGGCAAGGTCTAGACCGCAACCAGCGAATAGTAACTCTCTACCTCTGCGGAACCATAGCCTTTGTAGCGTTTGTGGGAAACCTCTTCGAACTCGGAGAAAACAACCGCTTCAGGTTTGCGACGGACCCGTTATCTGTGGCTCTGCTCGGCGTGTTCATCCAGTTTTTTGTCGTGCCTCGTCTGGCGAAGGCTTGGCGTACAGTGCGCGGGCCCATGAAGAGAAGACCAGCGATTCGTCGCAGAGACCCAGCTTGATTCTCGACAGACGATTTGCAGCCATCATATTCACCCTGTTGGTGACTCTCGTAATCGGTTCCTTATGAACCTTTTTTCCCTGATTATAAGCCCAACGGGGTTTATACCCCAAGCCTAAATCCATGCCCTATCTGATTCTTGGGGTTGTTTTGAGGGGCGTTGACGCTTTACGAGAATCAATGTAGTCTGTTGGGAGTATCTTTGGCTCAGGTCAACGCTGTGGCAGATTGGGGAGGTTTGCTCATGAGGTCTGTGGTCGTTATTCTTGGCTTTTTGTCGGTTTTGCTTTTCATAGCTTTACAAACCTACGCCGCGGACTACCACGTGAATCTCGATGGCTCGGGGGATTTTGCGGTCATTCAGGAGGCGATCGATGCCGCGCAGGACGGCGACACGATAATCGTGCACCCGGGCACGTTCTACGAGAACATCCACTTTCTCGGCAAGAATATCGTGCTCCGGTCGGTCGATCCCGAGGACCGAGAGTGCGTTGAGAGCACAATCATCGACGGTCAGCAGCTCGGTTCCGTCGTCACGTTTGCCGGCACCGAAGATGAGACCTGCGAGCTGTCGGGCTTCACAATCACAAATGGCATGGCCGAACACGGCGGCGGGATTTGCGGAGGAGAATGGCCAGATGGCCCGTATGCGTCACCAACGATCGCGAACTGCAGGATCACTGGCAATCAAGTCACAAGGATGGGCGCAGGGATCAGCTGCTGCGGGGGGGAGGATATACAACTGCGAGATCACCGAGAACCGGGGTCTGAGTGATGGAGACCCCAACCACCGGTCCTGGGGCGGCGGCATCAATTGCTCCGGGTGCTCACCGTCCATCGAGAGCTGCCTCATCTCACGTAATTCGGTCAAGAACCATTCCGGTGGGGTCGGCTTGGAGAACTCGCCCCACTCGAGCATCGTGAACTGCGTAGTAGCGGACAATGAGGGAGGAGGTATTTCTTTCTCTAACTCGACGCC
>CAZKNE010000015.1:0-15613 GCA_964554005.1 uncultured bacterium
TGCAAGCTAAAGATTCATCCACGAAGAACACGAAGGGCCACGAAGCTACTTTCTTGCTTAGTGCCTCTTCGTGTGCTTGGTGGCTCCTCCCATCTAATCAATCCCCTGCAAGCTAAAGATTCATCCACGAAGAACACGAAGGGCCACGAAGCTACTTTCTTTCTTAGTGCCTCTTCGTGTGCTTGGTGGCTCGGTCTTAAGATCAATGATATTCACAAAGGCCTTCGCCAGAGCCATAGGGCAGCTTGGTCCCCAAATGCGCCGCGCACTGCTCAGAAGGTGTCGAGTATAGCAGATGTGATCTTGCTGGCGAGGTCTGCGGACGCCATCTTCAGCGCCTGTTGCTTCGCCTGCTGCCTCGTGCTGACGTTGCCTGCTTCGTGATCAGGGCTGAGCGGATACAGGTCCGAGATCATCTCATCCACCTTGTAGTCTTTTTCGACTGACAACTTTGAGGCGGGGAAGAGCGGTTTGTCGTTCTTCAGGTCAGTGAGCTCAACCTTCACATCTATCGAGACACGATACTCATTCGCGACGCCCTCACTGTTGTAGGAGAGCTGCTTCAACTTGTAGCTTACAATAATGCCTTTGAGCCGGGCATCGGCGGAGCTATCGGTGATCTCAAGCCCGCCACGCTTCATGAAACTCCCGACGACCGCGTCGGTGACCAGCGCCTCAAGCCCGGTCTCCAGCGTCTCGTTCTTGAAGAGAGGGATGCTGATTCTCTTCACATTCTTAGGCAGTGCCCCGCCCTTGCCAACGAGATTGTAGCCGCAAGCGACTAGCAGGCTGACCAAAACAAGGATTACTGTCGAGGCAATGTTCCTTCTCATCACTCAACTCAAGTGATATGTGCTAAAATCCACTGAACCAATGCCCATCAATCAGACCCAGTCGCCGGCGTTTTGTCAAGCCTCTGACTTGCCGGGGCGTGGTAAGAACTGGCAACTGCGTCTTCCGGAGGCTCTCCACCGTGTGGCGTTGCCACCCTCGCCCATTTCTCGGGAGCGGAGGCTCTCCGCCTCGCCTACGACTTGTCCTGCAGAGTGCGGCCCAATGTGATTCGGCCCCGCTTAGAACCTACAACTGGCCCTGGCTTTGCGGCTACGAAAATGCAATTTACAACCCAAACTGGCGTTGTCCGCGGCGCTTACTCCAAGATGAACGAGGCGCTGGAGATGTCGCCCATCAGGTTCAACGCGCCCGGGGAGAAGGCGACCAGAATGACCCGGCTAGCCACGCGAGTTCCTCGAGTTGCGCGGTATTCACTGCGCAATGAGGCGAAGCTGCGGAGGAATCCGGCAGTCCCACAGAGAGATGTTCTATAATGTCAGTGTCGCGCACGTGGTTTGCAGGAATCGAAAAAAGATAACGCTTAACACCAGTTATCTGAGCCTTATACTCACGATACTGAGTTAGTTTTTCCAATAGCCTGACGATGAGAGGAAGGTCTGAATACAGTTGGACAGGCTTGTAACAGGAAGCATTCCTAACCAAAGTGAATACTATCCGTCTGACCGGGATGGCGTCTGCATGAGTGTCAGTGCCGCCAGCACAGCTGCACCCCCGGACGGATAATTGATGCGTTGTTGCGGCATCGATACTTCAAACATGAGATGGCCCGGGAGCACTAAAGTAGTTCGACAATGGGAAACCAAACTAACCACAGAAACACACTAGAGGAAAACATAACAAAACGTAACTTGAGTTGGATCGTAGCCGTCGTTGCAGTGGCGCTACTCGGGATCCTTGGGACAGCACCGAACGCGAACGCTCAATGCCTACAGAACCCCGGGGTAACCGAAGTTTCCGCCTGGAACTACGAGTTCTTTGTGGACGGATATATCCCCAATATTGTGACACGGTATTAGGTTCGACACAGACGAAGAATTGGAGGAACGATGAGAAGACATCTTTTCGCGATCATTATGATTGGCTTGATGATGTTGGCGTGTTCAGAGGAGGGGTTTGCTCAGACGTGGCGCAGCTACCCCAAAACGACTGGCCAGGGGCAGCTGGTAATCGAGGGCAACTATCTGTGGTCCGCTGGCGAGGTCTTGTATCGGTATGACATCGCCTCTGGGGCTTGGCGTTTGTTCGGCCGCGACGATGGCCTGCCGGAGAACGCGCTCAACTGCATAGCAGTCAACTCCAAGGGGATGCTGTGGCTCGGGACCCAGGACAGGGGATTGTGGTCGTTCGACGGAAGCCAGTTCCGCGCCTTCGAGCTGGAAATGCCATCCGCCCCAGAGTCGGTTTCGGTGCTGATGATCGACCCCACCGACCGCATCTGGTTCACCAAGCAGTGGAGCCTCGCATTGTGGGTTTCGGACGGGCAAATGGCCTGGTTCTACGATGAGAGTTCCGGGCTGATGGGTAGAGTCAAGGACATCACTTGGGGGGCTGGCGATACGGCGTGGTGCGCAACAGGCCAGGGCATCTATCGCCTCGACGGCGATACCTGGACGGAGATTAAGACCGGTGACTACTACGCTATCTTCGCTGATAGCTCTGGCGGTGTCTGGGCGGTCGGTCTGATCGGCCCGAGCTACGAGGTGTCACGTTATGATGGCGATGCCTGGACTACCTATCCCGGGATTTCGGCCGGGATATTCGATGGCACGCCCAACGGCTTCTCTGAGGCCCCGGATGGCACGATATGGGTGGGCACGGGCAGCGGCCTGGCGCGCTTTGACGGCGAGCAATGGACCAACTACAAGGTTGGCGAGGGCATGCCGGACCAATGGCCCCAAATGTCAGGGCTATCAAGCACGGCGGCTGATGACAACAACGTCGTGTATGCGTCGTGCAAGCTCGGCATCATCCGCTATGACGGCCAACAATGGTCGATTGTTGCGCCTGATAACAGCGTGCCGGTCTACCACATCACGGCAGCGTGCTGCGGCAACAACCGCCTGTTCTTCGGCACACGGGGTTTCGGCCTGGGCGAGTTCGATGGGCTCCAGTGGCGTATGGACCAGGAGGAATGGGTCTCAAATGCTGACGTTGAGACTATGCTTTATGATGAGATGCGCGATGTTACCTGGTATGTTGGTTGGAGTACGGGCTGCTTTGGGCCCGGCGCCGGCAGCTACACGGGCGGCAGTGACCCGAACCGGCCGATCTCCGGCAAGTGTATGACGCTCGATGGCGAAAACAGGCTATGGGTCGGCTCAGGCGGTAGCGTGTTCTGCTGGGATGGTGATGCTTGGACTAAGTACACCCAGGAGGACGGTCTGCTGCCTACCCACATCTTCACGGGCATTGCTGCGGCGTTCGACGGCTCCATCTGGGCGGTCGGCCACTGCTCTCCAGCCTCGATGAACCTGACAGCGAGCGTGTTTGAGGACGGCGCGTGGACTGTGAAGAGCTTTGATCTTCCAGGGCAGGCGATCGACATCACCTCTGACGCGCTCGGCGGCATCTGGTGCCTGCTGGAGCAGATGGACGGCAACTACAAGGTCGCAAGGCTTTCCCTCGAGGGTGTAGGCTCCGAGTGGGACGTGGCCCAGGGCAACTGGGGTCTGCAAAAGTTGCTCGTATCAGCCACTATGCAAGGCATCTGGCTTGTCGGAGAATACGGCGCGCTGCGCCTCGTTAATGACGAATGGCGACTCGTAACCCCTGCCGATGGCCTAGCCTGCGGCTCAGTTTACAGCGTGGCATTTGCGCCGCACAACGTGACGTGGTTCTGCACCGGGACCTCACTTTGTCGGCTGGATGAAAGCCCGGTCCCGTGGGTTCGGCTCTATGCGGCCGGTGGCACAGGCGGCACGCTCGATTTCGCGCCCGGGGACACGCTGGACGTTCAGGGTGAGCTGCACAACCCAATGACCGAGCGGTCGGTATCGATTTACGTGGCGGTTCGTCTGCCCAACGACCCTACATTATATTTCTGGCCATCGTTCTCGACCGCTCCAGAGCCAGTGTTTGCGGGGACTCTTCCTGACAAGCTATTCTTGGGGCCGATCTCCCTGTTCACACATACGTTCTCAGGCGCAGAGCCTCCGGGGACGTATTCAATCCTGTCGGCGATTCTGTCCAACGAAACTGGTGAGATGATCGGCGAGATCGAGCAGGTTGACCTGGAGTTTAGCGCGGCACGATAGAGGGCGATGCAATCGACATTCAGCTGCACTGTGAAGAGGTAATCACAGCCGCTTGGCAACTTGTCATGCCTGCCGTTACAAAGAGGGTCAGGTGAACAGCAATCATCGGCCCAGACATACAATGCGATGCCAGCGCCTATCACCAAACAGATTGACAAAACTACCAAAGACTTTCTCGACATTTGACATCTACCTCACAATTTGTGATTATCTTTCGATAATCATTGGAAGATTTTTGCCGAGCGGCTCGCGACGCTCTGGCTTGCCGGCCGGGAGGCTTCGCGCCTCTTGGTCGGCTTTTCCATCTCGGGATTATCGAGGTGAAAGTTCTGCGCGGTGTGCATAGGTGGGACACGTGCGGTTGGGTCCGCCGTTGCCGGCTTGTCCTCCGTAGGTAGTGCGAAGGAGGAGGCTATGGCGAGCAAGAAGGGATAGCGCCGCGCTACCCCCCCCTAACTACTACATATAGTAGCACTTGAGAATGATAGCACAGGATATAGAAATCTCATCCTATTTCCTCATTATACATCCCAAACTGTACTTAAATATAACGCCTCGGCCACAAGATGTCAAGTCCCTTTTTCGGCGGCACACCGAATATGAGACATACAATAGCCGTTTTGAGAAGCCTTTCGGCCTCGCAATGGAGCTCCTTCTCTTCGTGCGTTTTCGTGCCCTTCGTGGACAAGAGCTTCATCAATCTAAACAGCGCAAAGAATGGCCGAATAGCGACTTAGGAACGTCCATGACTTTTGATCTGGTTGTTGGCGTGGGACCATTTATTGCGTCGAGGCGCATGTCGCTCTATAGTCTTGATCAGGCATGAACCGGCAACATTTGGGACTGGTGTTCGGAGGGCAAGTCCAGGCAGTGCTGCTGGGGCTTTGAGTAGTCATGGGTTCTGAGGCGAAAAGAGGGGGATGTTTTGTGCGCTGCTTCTCTTCGATGTGTGTTCCTGCGTGATGAGTAGTTTTGACCTGGTATCTGAGTTTGAGCCTACGGGCGATCAGCCGGATGCGATAGATGCTCTGGTTTCCCGTGTAGAGAGAGGGCCTAGGGACAGTGTGCTTTTGGGTGTTACTGGGTCTGGCAAGACGTTCACGATAGCGAACGTCATCGAGCGAGTGAACCTGCCGACGCTGGTTCTTTCTCACAATAAGACTCTGGCTGCGCAGCTTTATACGGAGTTCAAGCAGTTTTTCCCGAATAATGCGGTCGAGTATTTCGTGAGTTATTACGATTATTACCAGCCTGAGGCCTATTTGCCTGTAACCGACACCTATATTAAGAAAGATGCGGACATCAATGAGGAAATAGATAGGCTCCGTTATTCGGCGACTAGGTCGCTCTTTGAGCGGCGGGACGTGATAATTGTTGCGAGCGTCTCGTGCATTTATGGTCTTGGGTCGCCGGAGGCCTATTTTGATATGATGCTAATTCTGGACCGCGGCAAGTGCTACGACCGGGATGCGATGCTCGAGCGGCTGGTGAAGATGCACTACAAGCGCAACGACACCACTCTTGTCCGAGGCGCATTTCGGGCTCGGGGCGGTGTGATTGAGGTATTCCCGGTTTACGAGTCAAGGGCCATTCGGATTGAGCTTTATGGGGACGAGGTCGAGCGCATCACATATTTCGATCCACTGACGGGGCACGTCCTGTCGCATGCCGATCGCTTGGCCGTTTACGCTGGAAGCCACTATGTTGTTCAACCAGAACGCGTTGAACGAGGTCTTGAGACGATCATGGAGGAGCTCGAGTCGCGGCTGGATTACTTCGAGCGCGAGGGCAAACTGTTGGAGGCGGAGCGGCTGCGCAGCAGGACGCTTTACGATCTTGAGATGATCCGCGAGGTTGGCTACTGTTCGGGCATTGAGAACTACTCGAGGCATTTCACAGGCAGAAGGCCGGGGGACCCACCGCCAACTTTGCTGGACTTTTTCCCAAGCGATTTTCTGCTGGTGATAGATGAGTCCCACGCTACAGTTCCACAGCTGCGAGGAATGTGTCGAGGCGATAGGTCGCGGAAGGAGACGCTTGTCAAATACGGCTTCCGGCTTCCCTCAGCGTTCGACAACAGGCCCCTTTTCTTTGAGGAGTTCAACGAGCGGCGAGGCCCGGCGATCTATGTTTCTGCTACGCCGGCGGACTACGAGCTCGGGCTTGTTGAGGGCGAGATCGTTGAGCAGGTAGTTCGTCCGACGGGGCTTTGCGACCCGGAGGTCGAGCTTCAACCCGTGGTAGAACAGATAGACCATCTTTTGGGCGAGATAAGGGAGCGTGTTGATAGAGGTCAAAGGGTGCTGGTCACGGCGCTGACGAAGCGAATGGCAGAGGACCTGACCGACTATTACTGTGAGCTTGGTGTCAAGGCGAGGTATCTGCATTCGGAGGTGAAGACGCTCCAGCGGACGGAGATAATTCGGCAGCTGCGGCAAGGGGAGTTCGATGTCCTGATTGGTATTAACCTTCTGCGTGAGGGGCTGGACCTGCCGGAGGTATCTTTGGTAGCGATTTTAGATGCTGATAAGGAAGGGTTCCTGCGGTCAAGGACTTCCCTCATTCAGACGATGGGCCGGGCCGCGAGGAATGTCGATGGCAAGGTGATTCTTTATGCTGACAAGCTCACCGACAGCATCAAGGCCGCGGTGAACGAGACTAACCGCAGGCGCCAGAAGCAGCTCGAATACAATCAGGAGCACGGGATCACACCGCAGACGATCCAGAAGCGGATAAGCGAGCCAATAAGTGCTGTTTATGAGGCGGATTACTACACGATTCCGATTTTCAAGCCCGATGAGCGAGAGTTTGGGTTAAAGAGCGACCAGGAGCAGGCTAGATATATGAAGGATTTAGAACAGGAGATGGTTCAGGCGGCGGAGAAGCTCGAGTTTGAGCGCGCGGCCAAGCTCCGCGACAAGCTTTTGGCGCTTCGCAAGCGGCACAGTAAGGTGTTGCAACGGCCACATGGATAATGTTAGTCTAGATGCATGTCAATAGATTTTGAGAAGCTGACTGCTCACATATTCGCGGATGCAAGGGAAGACCTCGATGCCACGCAAAGCATTCTTGAGACGGGCAGGGCTCGCCAAGCCATGCTCTTCGCACATCTTGCATTGGAGAAGGCATTGAAAGCGTTGGTCATGGGAGCTATTCGTTCCGCGCCCCCAAAGGTTCACGATCTCAAGAAACTTGCGGAGCTGGCTGGCCTACAACCGGACCAAGGAACAATGGAGTTCCTTGGCATCATGAACTATTATGGGATAGCTGGCCGGTATTTGGAGGTCCCCGGCCGCGAGATAAGGCATGCACAAGCTCGCAACGATTTCGACAAGGTCAAAGAGCTCTTCGAATGGTTGACAAATCAGCCATAGAGATTGTAGGGGATTATCTCACTTGTAGTGCGCAACCATGGATATTGACGCGAAGGATTTGGAGGAGCGCTGGCGCACTGATGCGGTAGGGGATTTGGACCTTGCGCGACATATTCTGAAAATGGGCAAGCACACTCGTGCTATGTTCTTCGTGCATCTTGCGCTTGAGAAAGCTCTGAAGGCTTTGGTTATTAGAGCTACCGGCAAGACTCCTCCTAGAATTCACAATCTTCTGGTTCTTGCGGAAAGAGCTGGTGTGGCTCTTGATGACAAACGCCAGAAGTTCCTGTCCACGATGAATCACTACCAAGTAGCGGGCCGCTACTTGCAGATAGCTGAGAGCGGCATTGATTTGTCCGGCGCGATCCAGGACCTCAAGACTGCCGAAAGGACGTTTGAATGGTTGATCAATCTGTGATCGCTATCGTTAGGGAATACTTAAAGGTTCTTATGGAACACGATGTTCCAGTTGTCTTCGCTATTCTTTATGGCTCTTATGCCAGAGGCGACCAGCGTGCGGATAGTGATATTGATGTTCTGGTCGTTTCTGATGCGTTCGACAAAGACTGGCCGAAATGGAACCGATTACTGTGGGAATTGGTGATATACGCTGACTATCGCATTGAGCCAATCCCAGTAACCCCGCATCAACTTGAAACTGATGATCTCTCAATGGTGATCGAGATGGCGAGGCGGGAGGGCATAGTGATCTACCCAGGCGACGAAATCCCGCCGACGAGGCTCGATGAATCGGGGATACTCATCAGCACGCGCGGCGGCTGACGCGAGCTACGTTCTAGGCGGGATTCGCCGTCGAAGATTCGCGAGCAGCGAGTTCGCATTTGACGAGAAACGATGAACCAACATTCGGCACCAGGCGACGTTTTCGCAGAGAAGTTGACCGGCCTGCCGACGCAGCCGGGCGTCTATATCATGAGGGACGCCGAGGGCAACGTCATCTACATTGGGAAGGCGATTAACCTCAGGCGGCGCCTCAGGAGTTATCTTCATCCCGAGCGAGCGGGTGCTAAGGTGAAAGCCTTAGTCGCTAAGGTCTGCGATGTTGACTATATCGTGACGGCCAACGAGCTCGAGGCGCTCATCCTTGAGAGCAACCTGGTCAAGGACAAAAAGCCGCGCTACAACATTGACCTGAAGGACGACAAACAGTATCCCTATCTGAAGATCACCAACGAGACATTCCCGAGGCTTCAGATCGTACGCCGGTTCAAGAAGGATGGTGCTCGCTACTTCGGGCCGTTCATCCCGACCCGTCCAATCCGAACAACGCTCAAGCTCATCTACAAGATATTCAAGGTCAGAAGCTGCAATAGAGAACTGCCCACGAAGCGCAAAGACGTGCCGTGTATAAACTATCAGATGCATCGCTGCCTCGCCCCGTGCATTGGCAAGGTCTCGGCGGAGGATTATGCGTCGGTCATAGAACAGGTTCTCATGTTTCTGGATGGCAAAAGCAACGAGCTCGTCGAGGACCTGACGGCGAAGATGCACGAGGCGTCTGTGCGCCTTGAGTATGAACGAGCGGCAGTCCTTCGGGACCAGATCGACGCCATCCAGCAGGTGCAGGTCAAGCAGAGGATAACGATCCCCGAATACGGCGACAAGGACATCGTTGGCATCGCAATGCGGGAGAACATTGCTGCAGTTCTCGTCTTTTTCCTGCGTGGCGGGCTGCTCAAGGGTCGGGAGGACTTCATATTCAATCGACTCATCAATCTTTCCAAAGCAGAGATAACATCGGGTTTTGTCAAGCAGTACTACCTCATGCGCCCAGCGCCGATTCCACAGGAGATACTCGTGCCGTTTGAGCTCGCCGACCAAGACCTGCTCGCAGAGTCGCTGAGCACAAAGCAGGGAAGGAAGATAACTCTGGGCGTGCCGAAGCGAGGGGCGAGGCGCAGCCTCATGCAGATGGCGCTCAAAAACGCCGAGCAGTTCCTTGAATCGCAGCTTCAGGACGTTGCCACTGGTTCCGGCCGGGCGATTCCCGTTGGCGCCATCGACCTGGGCCGGAATCTGGGCCTCGACCGCAAAATATCCAGGGTGGACGTCTTCGACAACTCGACGCTGTTCGGCTCCTGGGGCGTTGGCGCCATGATCGTCTGGCAGGAAGGCGCATTTGCCAAGAGCGAGTATCGCCGCTATACGATCCGGTCCGAGACGGTTGTCGATGATGTCGGCATGATGAGCGAGGTCCTGACTCGCCGCTACTCTCGCGCCAAGTCTGAGCAACTGCGCCTCCCCGAGATCGCTCTGATCGACGGCGGCAAGGCACAGGTGAACGTTGCGGCCAAGGTCCTCGACGACCTCGAACTCGACCAGATCAAAGTGGTCGGCATCGCCAAGTCGCGGGGTAGGGAAGAGGTCCCCGACGACATAATCTACGTTCACGGCGAGCCTGAGCCGCTCGATCTCGCGCCCGGATGTGAGGCGCTCCTCTTCTTGAAAAAACTGCGGGACGAGGCGCACCGCTTCGCCATCGCGTTCCACAGGGCCAAGCGCCTCAAATCGACGCTCAAGTCCAGCCTGCTTTCCGTGCCCGGCATCGGCCAAAAGCGCCTCAAGCGTCTCCTGCGTGAGTTCGGCAGCCTCAAAACGCTCCGCGCCGCGCCGCTGCAAGACCTCGAGCAATCCAAGGCGCTTGATAAAACCACGGCGCATCATCTGTATGATTTTTTGCATTTTGGTTTTCGTGGGTGATGCCCGCACCCGGCATTCCAGGCAGGATTCATTGACAGGGCGTTGTTCTCGACTACATTATGCCACATCTCTCTGGATGTTAAGGTCCGGAACGTGAATGGGAGGACAGGACATGAAGATCACGGCGAAGTTCGTGAAAGACGGCAAATGGTGGGTGGCTTGGACGGACGATGTGCCGGGCGCGCTCACGCAGGGCGAGACGCTGGAAGAGGCGAGGGAGAACCTGATCGACGCTGTCCGTATGATGCAGGAACCGGTCGATTTTGATTCGCTGCCCACAAGCGAGCTTGTGACGCAAGAGATCGAGGTTTGAAACGCAGAGAGTTCATCCGTCACCTAAGACGTTTCGATTGCGTTCTTCTACGTGAAGGAGCCGAGTATTCTCGCTACATAAACCTCGCCGACACGGCGCGAAGGGCGACTGTTCCACGTCATACCGAAGTCTCAAACTTGCTCGCTGCGAAGATATGCGCTCAGCTGGGCGTTCCCCGGCCCAAATAGGGGCTCCGTGCGACTTGACGAGATTTGTCGTGCCGGGGATTCGGGCGGTTTGCGGGGAGGGTGCGGTTGACAACTCAGAGTGTCCCAGTCCGCCTGCCCGCGCTTTCACCGAATAGACAGTGATGGGCATTAGGTCTTTTCTCGAGAAGATACTTGCCTCGCCGAACGAGAGCCGGTGCGTCGCGGCGAGGCGTGTGGTCCCATCGCGGGCGGCTCGCTATGCCGACATTACGCCGCCCCTTGGGGAGGAACTCAGCGCGGCACTCTCGACGATTGGGATCGAGCGACTATATGCTCACCAGGTAAAGGCACTTGGTCTGGCAAGAGACGGGGCAGACATAGTGGTCGTGTCGAGAACCGCGAGCGGCAAATCGCTCTGCTACAACCTTCCGGTCTTAGAGTCGCTACTAGCGGAGCCAAGTCGCACGGCCATCTACATGTTCCCTACCAAGGCTCTTTCCAACGACCAGCAGGCTGTTCTCAAGCGGCTTTGGTCGCAGCCGGGGCTGGATAAGCGGGTCTTTAGCGGCGTATATGATGGCGACACCAACAGCTATTGGCGCAGGAAGGTCCGCGAGCGCGCAAACATCCTTATCACAAACCCAGACATGCTCCACGTAGGCATCCTGCCGCATCACTCAAAATGGGCGCAGCTCTTTGCCAACCTCAGCTTCGTCGTCCTCGATGAAATACACACATACCGAGGGATATTCGGCTCAAACGTGGCCAACGTCTTGCGGCGCCTCAAGAGGGTCTGTGATAACGTAGGGGCAAAGCCACAGTTCATCTGCTGCTCCGCCACTATCGGCAATCCTGTCGAGCTTGCCGAGCGCATAACGGGCCGAAAGATGACGCTGGTTGACGACGACGCAGCGCCTCAGAGCGCCAAACACTTCATAATCTGGAATCCGCCACTAGAAAGCGCAGACAGCGTTCCAAGGTCTGACATGATGGATGAGGCTCGAGGGCTCGTTACTCACCTTGTCTCATCGAACATTCAGACGATAGCCTTCACGAGGACCAGGATGGGTGCGGAGGTGCTCTGCAAGAACATCAAGGAGGACTTGATAGAGAGAAAGGAAGAACTCGCGGGCCGCGTCAAGCCCTATCGTGGCGGCTACCTCGCCCAGGAGCGCCGCCAGATCGAAAAGAGCCTTGCCGAGCGGAAGGTCCTGGCGGTCATCAGCACCACAGCGCTCCAGCTTGGCATCGATATAGGCTCTCTGGACGCGTGCGTGATGGTCGGCTATCCGGGCACAATTGCGGCCACATGGCAGCAGGCGGGGCGAGCTGGAAGGCAGCAATCGGAAAGCCTCGTGATGCTCGTCGCGGGGCCCGATCCCGTGGATCAATACATCGCAAACAATCCCGACTACATCTTTGAAAAAAGCCCAGAGAAGGCGGTGATTGATCCCGACAACCCCTATATCTTGTCGCAGCACATAAGCTGCGCCGCTGTTGAGCACCCGCTCACCATCCAGGATGAGGCCTATTTTGGTCCGCTGTTTCCGGCGATTATTAAGATATTGCAGGACGATGGCCGCCTCAAACAGATAGGCCAGATGTGGTATTGGTCAAGCGATAAGCAACCATTTCTCGACGTGGGTCTGAGAACCGTTACCAGTGAGAAACTTGTCATACAAGTCTGGGATAGCCGGCACCGAGGGGAAATCATCGGCGAGATAGACGCCGCGAGCGTGCCGTTCATCGCGCATCCCGAGGCGATTTACATCCACGATGGCGAGACGTTTCGCGTAACTCACCTCGATTACGATAGGGCCTCGGTTACAGTTGAGAGGGTGGACGTCTCTTACTACACCACGCCGATAATGAGCCATTCGATCAGGATTATGGAGGTGCTAGGGCAACGTGATTTCGTGGGCTTCAGGGCCGGGCAGTGTTCCGTCAACGTAACCTCCAGGACCGCAGGTTACGCCAAGCGACTCTTCTCGACCGGGGCCATTCTCGGCACGAAGGAGCTGGCACTCGATGCGGCCATCCTTGACACAACAGCGGCCTACATTATGATCTCACACGAGGCTAGGGACGCGCTTTCGCTCGAAGGTCTGTCTGTACTGGGCGGCCTGGTGGGGCTCAAAAACCTCATCGGAGTCGTTGCCCCTCTTCTCGCGATGTGCGACCGGCATGACATTGGGGTCGTGCTGGACAGTGATAATTTTGAGTCGGAGGCGGTCTTTGTCTTCGACAGGTTCGAGGGCGGCCTGGGCTTCGCCGAGAGGGTCGCGGACGGTATCGAGGACGTGCTGTCGATGTGCTACAAGGTGGTATGCGGATGCCCCTGTGCAAAAGGCTGTCCCTCCTGTGTTGGGACTGCGAGCACCGAGCGACTGGCCGTGGGTATGCTTTCTGGCCGCGTCACGGCTCCGCGAAAGGACGCCACGAGGCGGCTGCTTGAACTGATGCTTGAGGATTGATAGATGGGATGTAACATACAAACGGCGTCCATCGGTTCGCTCATCAGGCTACGTATAGAAGGCACCATGTTCAAAACGAGGAGCAGCTAACCTTTGCACAAGCGACCCACAAGTATTGGACTGCTCGAACTCAACAGCATCGCTATCGGCATCCAGACCGGCGACGTTATGCTGAAGGCAGCTTTTGTGGACCTTTTGCGAGCATCGACCATCTGCCCCGGCAAGTACATCGTGCTGGTCTATGGCAGCGTCGATGCCGTGCGTGCGTCAGTGAAGGCAGGCTGCGAGTGCGGCGGCGAGAACGTGATAGACCACCTGATCATACCGAATATCCACCCTGCGGTCATACCGGCCATCGCGGCGGCTACCGACGTCCAAGTGGTGAACGCGGTTGGCGTTATCGAGACCTTCTCGGCCGCCTCGTCGATCGTTGCTGCTGACCTCGCTGCAAAGGCGGCTGACGTCGAGCTGATTGAGGTTCGGCTTGCCAACGGCATCGGGGGCAAGTCATTTGTCGTCTTGACGGGCGAGGTTGCGGCCGTTCAGGCGTCCGTTGCGGCTGGTTCTGCTCACCCGAGGGAGCAAGGGCTGCTGGTCAAGAGCGTTGTCATCCCGTCGCCACACGAAGACCTGAGGGACGCCCTGCTCTAGGACTAGCGGACAGCCTGGAAAGGCCGTCCTACACCTGCCCGTTGGCAGTCAATCCACAATCCACAATCCGCAATCCGCAATCCGCAATCCTGGAAAGGTCGTCCTACACCCGCCCGTTCATCCTTCCGCCCGTTCATCCTTCATCCTTCCGCCTTCGCCCTTGTATGGCGGAATCTCGCAGACCTCCACGATGGTGCCTATGAGCCCAATCGCCTCGTTTTCGAGCGTCAGAACCGCCTTCAGCGTGGCCGCCTCCTTGTCCCGAAGCTCCTGCGTCCACGGCCTCATATCGCCCGTGAAGGGCGAGACTACGTTCTCCTTGCCTGCCCTCAGCAGCGCAACCTGCTTGTCGTAGATGCCCGCCAGACGCAACGTTGCATCACGCATCTTGCCAAACACCCCAGCGTAGGTCTTGAGGAAATCGGACGCAACCGCCCTGTTCGCCTCAAACGTTTCGTATATCCAAGCATTGGTCGAACAACGGTCGTCCTCAGTCGGCGTCTTGGCCGAGATGGTCGCAAACGAGGCCTCGTTCTCAAGCGCCGCTATCCAGGCCTTGAGCGCCGCAGGACCTGCGAAGTATCCATCGAACTTCTCGGTAGTGCCCACCTTGTTCGCGACGGCCAACGACTGCCGCACCGCAGCCTCGCCGGAGAGCGACTCGCCCTTCTCGCCGATCGTCATGGCAATCCAGGGGGTCTTTTCGGCTATGTTGTAGTCCGTCATTCCGTAGTCGAAATAGGAGCGGCAGAAGAAGTCCTGCTTGTTGTTCTGATAGCCGGTGATGATGCCCCATTCGGGCACGTTCACGATGTCGATGGCGACCACCGGCAAGCCCTTGTTAATGCTCTCGATGATCTTCTGCCTCATCTGCTCCTCGTCCAGACCGTTTGGCACGTTCTGAAATGCCGTCTTCATAAAATAGTTTTCACTTCTCCGGCCAAGCGTGCGCAGCAAAACATCCGCACAACTGAAGCCGCAGCCCGGGTCCGGCGAGCTCGGGCACCAGCCGTCGAAAAACTGTATCCTGAACGCTGTGCCTGAGATACCCATCAGATACTTGTAGTCATATTGCTCGCCATAATGGGCCAGGACACGCCGAACAGAGGCCACGAAACTGATCATCTCGCCACTTTCCCAGGACAGCGGCTCGATACCCTCGATGACCTTCGCATCAGGCATTCTGTGAACTAGCGCTATCATTTTCAGATAGATGCCCAGCTTCCCGGGCTGAACCGTCATGTCTATCAGCTTCTCTCCACGCCTGATGATGAGCTTGATCTCCGGCCTGGATGCCACGGCAATCGCCTCTTTCAGGTCAACCGGCGTCTCAACCCTCTTGCCATCGTACTCAACGATAACATCTCCCGGTGCGATGCCGAGCCTCTGCGCCTGGCTGCCCTCAACCAGCCTCTCCACGTGAATCTCCCGTTCCACGGACTTCGCCTCGGTGCCCGACAACTGCGCTTGCTGAATATGTTTCCCAGCGCAGGCACACAGGGCACCAGCAATGACAATCAATGCCAACAGGACAAGTAATCCCCTTCTCATTAGATAGCTACCTCATAATGTTGTTCTAAATGACATCTGAAATCACGACCGCTCATCAGCTCTTGCGGCACATCTTAAAAGTCTATTGTATCCGGCCCCTCGTTGCAATTGCTACCTCCCCATAGACCGTCGGACATGACAGCCTGTGACCCAACCCCAATCAGCTGGCGCTTGGCCGTTCCTTCATCCTTCAATGAGATTGCCTCTCGCATCAGCATCGCCTCGGCGTATAATCCTGCCCATGTTTGAGGTGCGGTTCAATCCAATAGCG
>CAZKNE010000016.1:0-15007 GCA_964554005.1 uncultured bacterium
CCGAAAGGCCGCAAAGAACGGGAGATTGTTGGCTTTCTTTGTCTTGAGCGCTGACCGCCCAGCGATCATTCTCGCGTCGAAATCAAGCTCGTTGGGGCACTCGTCCATACAAGCTGTGCAGACAAGACACTGCGAGAGATAAGACGCTACGTCGTGCTCGGCGTCGATCTCGCCGCTCGCGAGCGCCTCAGCCAGAGCCATCTTGCCTCTCGGCGCAACCATCTCGACGAGTTTCTTCTTATAGACGGGGCATACGGCAAGGCACGAGCCGCATCTTAGGCACACCTTCTTCGCGTCGTCTGTCAATCTCGCGACTTTTGACATCTCACCTTTCTTGGCAACTGCTAGTAAATCCCGACTCACTTGCATATCCGGTCTCGTGCACTGTTTCAAGAGCACATCCGACATGCCTGCATACTTTTTAGCCTGACAATTATAGGCTGCGGAAACGAGGCTATGTCCTCGATTTTGGACCGCCAAGCGCATAACTGTAACATCTATCGACGCCTGAAGGATACCGACTGACTGTCATAGGTTGAGCAGGGAAGACCTGTCATGGGTCGCCTAGATAGTCCATCTGATTACTGGGAGGAGGAGCGCTCTTCCCATTTGGCTTTGCCGATTGCATGATTGCTGCACGTGAATACTAGCTGAGGTGTGTGAACCTATTGTGCTTGAGGTTTTTTAGAAGTGGCCAATACACGAGCTATTGAGACGGCGCTTTTGGCGCGGCTTCCTGACGATGGTGCTCTGCGCTCATGGTGGCCGAGGGCGCGATGCCGGCTTATATCACCCGCTGCTGCACCTCCGCTGGAGCTTTTGCTCGTGGCGGCCAAGCTATCGCTTGCTGGCTTCAGGTGCAAGGTGGTTGATTACGAGGCGGAGGGGCTCGAGTGGGGGGCCTTGCGCTCAGACATAGTGAGACATCGCCCGAGCCTGATCGTGTTCGGCGCATCGCTTATCACGCTTGACAGGGAGCTGACGGCAGTTCGAGAGGCGAAGTCGCTTGTGCCGGATTCTGCTGTTGTGCTCTGTGGGCGGGACCTCCTCTTCGAGGAGGCCCGAATCCATTGGGAATGTCCCGAGCTGGATGCGATAATTAGCGACCCGTTCGGCTTTGCCGGCCCCGGTCGCTTGAGGGACAGGGATGCACTGTTGAGATTGGCCCAGTCCGGGCGGCTGGGTGCATCAGTTCGTATTAGGTCTTTCTCGGGAAGAGAAGTGCTCAAGATTAATAAGATGCTTACGTCGCCCTGGGAAATGTTGAAACTGCCACTATACAAAGCACCGTTGGACGGAGAGGCCAGGCTTCCAATTTTGGTTTCGGTGGGCTGCAAGCACAGCTGTCTGCACTGTCTCGTTCCGCGGCTTTCGGGCGGCGTTGCACAGATGAAGAGGCCATCTTTGGTGGTGAGGGAGATGCGCCGCGGCCTTCTAGATATGGGTCAGCATAGCTTCGAGCTAGTCGGCGACAACCTTGCCCCGCCTGACCTGTGGTGGGAGGAGCTCGTGGACGAGATGTCTCGTGCAGGCCTCAAGACCGCACGCTTCAGCTTTCGGACTTGTGAGTGCGGCATCTCGCCGCAGCTTGCGAAGAGGCTGCAAAAGGCCGGGTGCGATATGGCAACGATCGTTCTGCCCGTCGCGTTTGAGAGGGCAGCGTCCGAGCTTGCCTTCGGGCCTGAGCTCGATAGGGAGACCTGCATAGGGATGTTGAGGACGCTCCGAGTGGCCGGCATTCTGACCTGTGTATGCTTCGTGGCGGGGCTTTTTGCACCTGAAGAGGAGGACCTTGCGGGCGCGATGAGGCTCGCGGCCAAAGGCAGCGCAAGCGTCGTCGAGATCCTGGATGCGAACCGCACTTCGGGGTCGAGGCTTGATGACATGACGAAGAGGAGACGGCTTGCTGAAAGCCAAATTAGAGCCAGAAAATCAGCAGACCGATCGTATTCAGATGTCATTTTACCCCTTGCGGCAAGGGCGGCGAGGCGCTTCTGGCTACGGCCTTCAGCTCTTATCGGGGCGACGAGGCGCTTTGGTCCGTCTGCGCTTGCAAAGGTCGCTCGGATGTTGCTATCATCGGCCCGCATTTAATAGAGCCGGCTGAACGTTATATTGTGTGATATTGAGGCCCCATAAATTGTAGGGAGAATAAACTTATGCGAAGACCTTTGGTTATGCTGATGACTGTCGTTGTTTCGAGCTTTATCTTCTTTGCCGGCAATCAGGCTCTGGCGGACTTGGGGGACATCGGATACCAGTTCGCTACCCCAGAGGAGCTGAATCCTCGCGGCCTTGCCGTGGACCAGTCCGGCCTTCTTTACTGTTCCGGAGTGGTTGTAATAGGGGACATTGTCTCGCCCATGCTCTATGTCATTGACACGATCGGCGGCACAACCCGCGACTCGTTCATGATCGACTATGCGGAGAATACTATTGATGAGGTGCAGCCCCGGGGCTGTGCATGGGTCGCCGGCAATGTCTGGATCATTGATTCTGGGTCTGTGCCGAGGCTCTTGTGCATAGACGCAGCCGATGGGAGCCTCGTCTCGTCATTTCATGTCGATGGCCGGATGATCGGCCTGGCCTATGATGGTGAGAATCTTGTCTGCCTCAAATCTGGCTCGGGCGGCGGGACGCTCATTTGGTATGGTTTTGACGGGGCAGAGCACTCAAGGGCGGATTTGCCGTCACAAGTGGGCCAAACTGAGCTGGTTCAGGGCTTCGGGTTGGCCGCAGACGGCAAGGACCTGTTCGTTTCGGCAACGTGTGGGCAGAACGATAGCATAGTTTTTGTTCGCAAGAGCGACGGGGCGATCGACCCCGGCTCCGTGGTGCCCAACTCTGACCTCTACGAGCTGGCGTTCGATGGTCTTTACCTTTGGGCCGTAGATTACGAATCGAAGATGTTGCTCCGCATCGATGTTGGCCGGGCTGGCGAGAGCGGGACAGTCGCGGTTCAGATTAGCAACGGTTCCGAGAACGCCGAGGGCTGCACGCTGCCAAATGCGGTTGTAACCATAACTGACACGTCGGGCGTGAAGGCCTCGCTTGAGAGCGATTATCTGGGGCGTGTCTGTTTCAGGACGGTTTCGGTTGGCGACAACGTTGGCCTTGCAGTGAGTAAGCCGGGGTTCATCGGTCACATGTTCGAGACCTTCGCCGTTTCGGCCGGGAGTATGAACATCTTTGAGTGCGGTCTGGTCCCTGAAGGCGAGATGATCATGCCCTGTGACAGCAGCTTTGATGAGCAATGGGCACTTTTTGACCCGATGCGCATTGCGGATGTCAACGCTCCTGCTGCGTGGCGTATCGAACGTGGCGACAGCTCCTCAGTCATCGTCGCGATAGTAAGCACGGGGGTTGACCTGAACCATCCTGACCTCAGGGGCAACCTCTGGACCAATCCCGGCGAGACCGACGCCGACTCGATTGACAACGACAATAATGGCTACGTAGATGACGTGTTTGGCTGGTCGTTCACGAAGGACGGCAAGGGCGGCAGTGGCGTGTTCGACGAGGATGGCGTGGGCACGGCTGTGGCCGGCATCGTGGCCGGCAGCGCCAACAACAGCCCGTCTCTATTTAAGGATCAAAACGGCAGCCCACTCAACGTGGCGGGCCTTTCTTGGGGCGCCTCGATCATGCCGCTCAAGTTCGATGGCTCCAGACAGGCGATGTGGGAGGCGGTTCGATATGCGGTGGACATGGGCGCTAAAGTCGTGTTGCTTCCCGTCGGCTTTGATGCCAAATCCGCACAGATTAAGGACGCTGTTGACTACGCGGCCGCCCACGACGTCGTGGTAGTCTCAGGGACGGGCGATTCTGGCAGCGTGTCCGGATACCCCGCGAGTTTCGAGGGCGTCTTGGCTGTTGGAGCGACCGACAGGAGCGGCCAGCTTGCATCCTACTCCAACATAGGCGGCAACGAGGGGAAAGTTGACGTTGTGGCACCTGGCGGTGCAGGTGGCCCTGGGGACGAGGACGGCATTCTCACGACGCTTCCAACCTACCAGTGTAGCCTATCGGCGGACGGTTATGCTCTTGGCTATGACTACTTCTACGGAACCGCCTGTGCTGCGGGCTTCGCGGCCGGCGCCTGCGCCCTGCTGCGGTCACATTTCCCGGATGAGACCGCCTCCCAGATCGTCCAGAGATTGAGGCAAAGCGCCAAAGAGTTGGGAGACAGCGTCAGGACAGGGGCGGGGCTTATTGACGTTTATGCCGCCTTGAGCGGAGCGTCGTCCGACCTGCCGCCGGTCATCGAGGCCGTCTCGTTCAACAACAGCTACATCTCTCAGACGGACGGTGGCGATTTGACGATAACAGCAGAGATCGCGACGCCGGACGGCAAGAACGATATTGTGAGCGTGGAGCTCTACTTCGAGGGTGCGCCGACCGGCATTCTGATGCATGATGACGGGCTTGACGGGGACCTGACGGCGGGGGATGGCGTGTTCGGTTATTCGATCTATATCTATCCTGGGATGTTCGCCTCAGGCCAATATCTAGTTGGGGTAGTGGCGACAGATTCTTCAGGGCAGCAGAGCGAGATATGGCCGTATCTGGTTGTGAAGCCAGCCGTAGCCTCCCGGATGTGCCTGGCCGGGGGCGCTAAGCACGTACAACCTAGCTTGTTTGCGGCAGACAATCGGCCGACGATACAAATGGCAAGCCTTAGTGGCACATCGGTTACGACGCAGGGCGGGATTGTCAGGATAACCGCAGTGGTCAGGGACTCGAGCGGGTCATCGTGGTCAGACATCGACCGGGTTGAGCTATTCCTGGAGGGGCAGACGCCGCTCGGAGTTTATCTGTGGGACAACGGGCAGCAGGGCGATGAGGTGGCCGATGATGGGACTTACACGTTCTATTCGGGCGTAGGCGGCCTTGCTGCGGGTCAACTCCTACTCGAGCTCGTCGCGTTCGACAAGCACGCTCAGAGAAGCGATACTTGGCCATATCTGACGATTCACTGACCGGGCTTGGTTTTGTTTGGCCGAGGTCGATCCGCAGCTTGCGGTGATCGGGCTTGAGCTATTCTTGACAGATGATGCTTTCGATGATCCATCAAGAGCCCATGTGATTATCGAACCGCTGCTTTCTGGGAGAGACCGTTGAGACGTGTGAGGGGCAGAGAAGAGGGCCTTGCCTCGGAAGTGCCCATCAGTGATGGCGTCCCTTCGCTGACACTTCAAGAGAGATGGGTCTATTCGTCTGCCATCGTCCTGAACGCTTTGAGCGTCGCGGTTACCGGGCATGTCGCAGCTGCTGACGGCGATCGGACGCTTTGCTGCATTGCTCCTGACGGCAAGCTTGTCTTCACCAGGCGGTTCGAGGATAGAATCCGCACCTTTAGGCTCTCCCGGGACGGCGCATATCTCTTCGTATCGCTGTTCAACAACACATCTTTTCTTCTGGATTCAGCAGGAGAGACATTATGGGAGATAAAGCATCCTAATGTTATCTCAGCGTCCGACATCCGCGTCTCCGACGGCGCCGTCATCGTTGGCGGGCCCTCCAGGGCGGTCTGCGTTTTCAACCGAGATGGGCAGCAAGTCAGCTCCCAGGAGCTCGGAGCGCCCATTGAATTCATACAGGTTTCGGCGGACGAAAGTTCCGTCTTAGTCGGCAATTTCAACGCGTTCATTGGCGTGCTTGATGACGGGCTCGAGGCGCTGTGGCTGCGAAGGTTAGGGACCTTATGCGGTGTAGGGCGATTCAGCTCGTGCGGCCAGTGGATAATACTGCCGGCTTACGGAATGGGCGCTTACTTGTTCGACAACCGTGGCCGGGACGTTCGTGCCTTCAGGCCAAAGCGCCCGGTGAAGCTTGCTGCATGTGTTGATGAGTGCAAGGTAGTAGCCTTGGGCACAATCGACGGTGAGCTATATCTGCTTGGCCGAGATGGTGGCACGCAGGTCAAATTCGAGCTGTCATGCCGGCCCAGCAGATGGGCAATCGACTCTGGCAGCCGCCTGATCGTGGTCGCAGATAATTTGGGGTCTGTTCACTGCTACGAGCTTATCTCTGGCGACAGCTCGCGCTTCTGGTTTCTTGAGCATGCCCATGATGGGGCCGAGACCTCCGAGAAGCGGCCGCTTTACGTTTTTAAGCTCTTCCGGCAAGCAAGCAGCCGCCGAGGCGCACAGGTCAGAGTGCTCCCTGGCGGCAAGCACACCCTCTGTGCTACGTCCGAGGGCCAGATTCTATCTATTGACTGGAAAGGAAAGAAAAGCCAGGTAGCGTCCCTTGGCACAACGATTTTCTCCCTCCAACTTGCCTCGCGGTCATACTGCTTTGCTGCGACCACAGAAGCCGAGCTATACGCCTTCGCCCACGATCAGCTGAAGTGGCATAGGCGTATCGGGACAGCGATGCTGGCGATCAACGCGCTCGGAAACCACTTCGCAACGATGGATGTCGCCGGAAACATCTACGTTTTTGACAGTCATGGCGAGCTGATCAGGACCTGGACAAAATCCTCGGACGCTCGATATTTCCTCATCTCCCCATCCGGCGAGGACATAGTCGTGGTTGAGGCGCGTCGGGCGGTGGTCGTTGATTTCAAGGGAAGGGCTGTCTTCTGCGTAGAGTTCAGCCCGAGCGCGCGCCTTGGGCTCGACGATCAGTTCGTTTATGTTGGCGATTCTCGTGGCGCTGTCACGGCGTTTGATCTCGTTGGTCAGAGGTTGTGGGCTGCCAATATCGGCGAGCCGGTGGCCAGGTTGCGGCCTTTTGAGGATGGTCTTTTCTGCACAACGACCTCGCAGTCAGCGTTTATGATAGGGCACGACGGAGAGATAGCGTGGAGGAAGACCCTTGCCAGCAAGAGCTCAGTCGTGGCAAGAAATCAAAAGAGGGAGTTTGTCGAGGTGTTCCGACAGCAGAAGGCACTGATCTGCCTGAGGCTCGGTGGCGAGCTCCTATGGAAGGCTGACCTTTCGGGAACACATCGGTCGCTGTCGCTCGATGCATCGGGGGAGTTTGTGAGCGCGTTTGACGGCCTTTCTATCTGGCTGTTCGCGGTTTCCGACCTCGAGCCAAGCGAGCCGGACCGGTTCGACTTTCTCGAGCTGTGAATGCTCTTCGATGGGCCGGTCATCCGGGGAGTGCCTCAAGGCGAGCAGGTTAAGCATGTTCGATCAAACCGGTCTGGGCCAGACTGCTATCCACTGCCCTACGAGCGGAAGCTCATAGGCCTGCTAATCCTCCGTCTCCTGCAAGGCTTTAGTAGCAAGCTCCCCGTCTTCTATGCAGAAAATGACGCCCTTCACCGATTCGCTGAGAGTGCTGGAAATGTTGGCGATTGAGACTACGCATCCGGCATATACTGTGTCGATGATGGTTATTCGGCCCCGGAGAAGCTCGCGGAGATTCTTTTTCAACTCAGCACGTTTGGCCTCAGCAGCGCGCTGCTGTTCATACAGATCGACCATGATCGTAACGTAGTTCTTGACCTTGAGATCGTTCTCCCGACGAAATGTGGACGAGCCGATGAGCATCTGGATGTTGCGCTCGTAATCGTCGATCTCGCTCGCCTTCTCGGCGATAGCCTTGTCGAGCTCCTTGATCTGCTGAGTGATGTCTTTAAGGCTCATCTTCGGGTCGCCGATATAGGCCTTTGTCTCATTGGACCTCTTGCTGCCCATATTCCTGACGATAATCTCTTTGCCCGCCTGAACTAGGCTGTTTAGGATGTGTCCATTTTTGGAACCAACATCAACTTTGTTGCCAGCTCTGACGACGCTGTCCAGCACGTGTCCTGAGACCATGACCGTGTCCCCCGCTGTAACTATGGCCTGCTGAATAAACCTCGCGGCCACGGTCTCTTTAGCCTCAATATACGCCTCCCTTTGGTGGCCATGGATACCTCCCTTCACCATGACACTGCCATACCTTGAGACAAGCCTCGAGCCCTCCACTATCCCGTGGACAATGATGTCGCCGTCCGCCTCAACTGAGAATCCGGCCAACACGTCGCCCTTCACTTTGACGTCGCCCGCACTGTCCACGTTGCCTGTGGAGTAGCCCAGATTGCCGCGCACAACGTGAGTTTTTTCGACATAAAGCCGCCCTCGGCGGTCCATCATCACGCTGCCGTCTGTCGCCGCCCGAAGCTCCAAGCCGTCCTCGGAGACATAAGTCCCTTTGCCTTTCGAGAACCTTATATCTTTGCCCGTAGTCGGCAATATCACCCGACCATCAACGGTGGAACCCGCCGTCCCCTTAGTGGCCGGTATCTTCCTGACGAGGGTCTCATCCTGTTCGACCGGCACTAACATGTCATAAGATTTAAGATCGACTGAGCCGTCGGGGAGTATCTTGGGCTGCGGCTTGTGCATTACATTCACCACTTGCTTGGCCTCCGCATTCTCTCCGTCGATCGGCTTGACAACTTTTGCGACCACGGTATCAATTTCTACCGGCCGCCTCCGCATTATATGACGCAGCTTCTCCTCGTCGATGCCAGCAACAACGCCTGCCTTGTACAGGCAGAACCGAAGGTCATCAGGTGTTATTTCTAATTTGTCCCAGTCAGTTACCTCAATTTGGGCCTCCGCCCCGTTGCTGGAAACCGTTACCTCAATGAACTTCTCCTTCCGCTTGTCGAAGTAGGTGAAAACTGGCCCGATGTCCTCTGGCTCGCCCGACGCCCTCTGAATCACGTCCATGATCCGCTGAAGGTTCATGTTGCCCACGCCTGTCTTGAGCATGTTGGCCTTGATCTCCTTAAGGTTGTACCGGGACCTTACCTCCGGGGTAACCGTCATCATTAAACGCCCGCCAGATTCTGTGATCGGGAGAGAGAATACTTCGTGCGTCTTCGGCTCAGTCAAGTTGCTTCACCATAATCTTGCACTAGCTCCCAGAAAATGTCGCGCTAAGCAAAGCAATCGCACGCAGCTCTGATTCCTATCATCGATTTGCAGCCGTCAAAGCTTAGATCGGCGCCAACGTCTGACTGTTGTAAGGGCAAGAACATACCAGCCAATCTGTCGGAGCACAACAGACAAGAGGGCACAGCAAATCCACCCCAGGAACATCATTTAGCCCTATATCTGAGCCTAAAACGCCACATCATAAGTAGGCTCCGAAGCGCGGTTTTTAACTTGAATGTGGATGACCCCATCGAACGGTCATAGAAAACGATCGGGTATTCGACTATTTTCAGCCCATGCTGCTGCGCAAGGCACAGTACCTCCTGCACAACCTCCGGGCCCTTTGAGACCATGCTTTGAAGTGGCAGTTTCTTCAACGCCGAGGTCCTGAACAGCCTGAAGCCTGACGTCAAGTCATGCCCGTAAATCCCCAGCACAGCCATGATGTAACCGTTGGCAAGCCTCGTGATGATCTTACGGCCCAGACTCCTGCCAACCTGCTCGCCGCCCCTCACGCCCCGTGAACCGATCACGATGTCAGCGTCCCCTATCGCCTCGAGAAACCTGGGGATGTAAAACGGGCGGTGTGAGAAGTCAGCGTCCATCTCAACAACAAACTCTGGCCCGCGCCTCGTGGCCTCGATAAGTCCGGCAATGCCGGCGAGGCCCCTACCACGATTTTCCTTCCTAAGCATTAGGAAGACCCTCTCCGGCTGCTTTTCCGCAAGCCTTTGGACAGCCTCGGCTGTCCCGTCGGGAGAATCGTCGTCCACAACAAGCACACCAAAATCATCCGAAAGGAGCAGAAGCTCCTTGATAAGCGGCGTGATGTTCTGACGCTCGTTGAACGTGGGGATCATCGCCAGCACCTTAAGCGGTCTGACAGAGGTAGGTTCTGGCACGGACGGCTAGTGCTCCTGATTCTGCGAGGCGAGGAATTGGATCATCGCGCCGACCTTCTTGACGAACTCCCCGAACATGTCGAGCGAGAGCGATTGCAGCCCATCGCATAAGGCCTTCTTGGGCCAGGGGTGGACCTCAATCATAACGCCATCTGCCCCAGCGGCGAGCGCTGCCAGCGACATTGGGATGATCAGGTCGGCTCGTCCCGTTGCGTGGCTTGGGTCAACAACTATCGGCAGCGCGCTCAGTTTTTTTATGAGTGGGACAGCTGCAAGGTCGAGCGTAAACCTTGTCGAATCGTCGAAGCTCCTTATCCCGCGTTCGCACAGGAACACTCGCTCGTTGCCCCCCTTGATGATGTATTCGGCCGCCAAGAGCAGCTCCTCTACTTTGGCCATGAAGCCACGTTTTAGCATCACTGGGAAGCGGACCTCGCCAATCGCTTTCAGGAGCGTGTAGTTCATCATGTTGCGCGTTCCTATCTGAAGGATATCGGCGTACTTGCATACCAGGTCGATCTGCCTGGCATCCATCACCTCGGTCTGTATGAGAAGGCCGGTCTCATCCCTCGCCGCCTTGAGTATCTTCAGCCCCTCCTCGCCGAGCCCCTGGAAACTGTAGGGCGACGTCCGTGGTTTGAAGGCACCACCGCGAAGGACCCTGATGCCTGCCGCTTTCACCGCTCTGGCAACGGTCAGCGTCTGTTCCTCCGACTCAACCGTGCACGGCCCAGCGATTATGATCGGCTCCTCGCCGCCGATCCTTACCCCGGAGACTTCAAAACCTGTTGTCTTGTCCAAGCCTTTTTCCTTTGCCCGAATGCAAAGCAATACCTCACTGCTGATGCCGAATCAAATCAAGCGTATTGTAGGGCGTGCCCAACCCGTGTCAACGAGTTTGGCTATTCAGTATTGTTACCGGCGACCTATACCTGGAAAGAAGAAGCTCTGGTAAGAACCGACGAGCCAATCTCACGGCGACCTCACCAGTTCTGATCTATGGCTCCGGCTGAGTGGAAATCGAGCACCAGCATTCCCATCTCAAATCCCTCTAAGTCACACCGGTTAAGCATGTGGTAGCCAGGAGCATTGCCCCGCCTTATGCTCTCCTGCCCTTGCGGGGATGCAGGACGAACGCCGTCAGTTGAGCAGGTCCGGGCACGATTACGAAAACTCCTCCTGATTGTTGACGGTTGACACATCCGCCAACTGGTTGCATTCTGGCCGCCGGTTCAAATTTACAGGCCTCAATTCAAATAGAGCAGATCAATTGGTATTAGATCAAAATACATCTTCCGAGCCAACAGACGTTGGCAGATACCAGCTGACGTTCGGCAAGGGGCGTGCGCCGTGGGCGCTGAGCGCCTCAGACCTCCCGCCTTGTAACGCAGCATGCCCCGCCGGCGTGAACGCAAAGGCCTACGTTGGCCTTACCAAGTCTGGCAGGTTCGCCGAGGCGCTCGATGTTGTGCGGGAACGTCTTCCGCTGCCCGGCGTTATGGGACGGATATGCAGCCGGCCATGCGAGCGGAATTGCACTCGGGGAAAGCTCGACGAGCCGATCGCTATCTGTGCCCTGAAGCGATTTCTGGCCGATTACGAGCTGCGCCGGGGCGGTAGAATAGTCCGGCGCATAACCCCGCGAAGGCCCGAGAGAGTGGCCATCGTCGGCGCCGGCCCCGCTGGCCTGACGGCAGCCCATGACCTGCTCTGCCGGGGGTTTGGCGTAACGGTCTTCGACGAGTTCGAGAGGCCCGGCGGAATGCTGCTTGCAGCAATCCCCGAGTTCAGGCTGCCGCGTGACATTTTGTCGCTTGAGATAGGCGACATACTCGGTGCAGGCGTCGAGCTCAGAGCAGGCGTCCGTGTCGGTCGGGACCTGAGCATAGGAGACCTGTTCAACCAGGGCTACAAGGCCACCCTGATCGCGACAGGGGCGCACAAGGGCATTCCGCTGGACCTCGAGGGCGACGGTCTTGATGGCGTAGTGGACGCTATCTCCTTCCTTGCTTCGGTGAATCTTCACGGGCTAAGAAGCATCGGCAAAAAAGTGCTCGTCATAGGCGGCGGCGACTCGGCAATCGATTCGGCAAGATGTGCGCTTAGGCTTGGCGCAGAGGAGGTGCGCATCGCCTACCGCCGCTCAAGAACTGAGATGCCCGCCAGAGACTACGAGATAGAGCAGGCGACAGGGGAAGGTGTCAAGATTGACTTCCTCGTTGCGCCGGCAAAGATACTGGGCGACGGCGGAAGGGTCTCTGCAATCATGCTCAAAAGGATGCGCCTCGGCGAGCCAGATTCGAGCGGTCGGAGGCGGCCCCTGCCGATCGAGGGCAGCGAGTTTGAAGTTGCTTGCGATTCGGTGATAGCAGCGCTTGGGCAGCGTCCTGACCTGGGCGTGCTAGGGGGCCAAAGTGTCATCCAGGTCGCCAAGTGGGGCACAGTGATGGCTGATGAGCTCACTTGTGCCACATCAGCGCCGGGCGTCTTCGCCGCCGGGGACATCGTCTCAGGACCTGCCACAGCGGTTGAGGCGATCGGTGCGGCACACCGGGCGGCCGAGGCTATCGAGGCATTCCTTGTGACAGGCGAGGCGAAAGCTCTTGAGACAACGAGTCGCTGTTCACCGATCAAGTTGGAAATAACTCCAGCAACTCAGGCACACGTTCATCGTATCGAGCCGGCCTCCGCGGATGCCGTTCAAGGCGCCAGAAGCTTTGATGAAGTCGAAATGGCATACAGCGTGGACAAGGCGAGGGACGAGGCGTCCAGATGCCTCATGTGTGGCTCGTGTGCGGAATGCAAGCGTTGCGTAGGCGAGTGTGATGGCCGCTATGTGACGGCCTTGCCGACAGGAAAAGAGCCATCCTGGGGCGATGGGGAGCTGATCAGAATACGAAGTGCCGAGCTCGAAAGCCTAATTGATGAGGGCCCCTCGAAGGCGATGTTGACCGCGGAGAATGGCGAGCCACTTGAGGAAAGGCTCGTAACGCCAATCGTGGCGATGGCTGACGAGGAGCTCTGTATTGGATGCGATACTTGCGGGGATGTCTGCCCATACACCGCGATCAAGACGCTCTGCCGTATTGATGGGAGGACTGTTCCCGTCCTTGACAGCGCATTTTGCAGGGGCTGCGGCCTTTGCATAGCCAACTGTCCAACGGGGGCACTTGACCAGATGTGCTTCTCAAACGAGCTTCTGGCTCGGGCTGTGCTCGAAGCAAGAGGAACGGTCGTGCTAGGCTGCGTCTGGGCTAAGAGTAGGGAGCCAGATGCTTATCGAGCGCTGCGGGATACGTTTGGGAAGGACGCCAAGTTCGTTGACCTCCTCTGCACGGGACGGGTTCCTGCTTGGCTCTTGCTAAAAGCCCTCGAGCGAGGCGTGAAGAGAATCGCAATCGTGGCCTGTCCTGAGAGCCAATGCCGCTATGGCTCAACCAGTAAGGTTGAGGGCATGGTTTCAACACTTAAGGTGCTGCTCGAGATGCTGGGCATAACCCCCGACAGAATAAGTATAATCAAGCTTTCGGAAGGTGGGCGCCATGAGAAGGATTGAGGGCGGCTTCACGAATCGTGAGATGATGAGAACCATTGCGCGGCTTCAGGCGAAAGACGGCCTGAGACAGAAAAGGCTCGCGTGGCTTGACGACTCGCTGCAAACGACGGAAACAGGCGATGTCGTATATTTCGTGGGCTGCGTCCCGCTTGCCGATGTCCTTCTGGCTGACCGGACCGAGGACAGCATTCTTTCGGTGCCCAGGGCAGCAATTCAGCTGCTCAATCTCGTGGGAACGAGGCCGGTCGTTCTGCCGAACGAGGTCTGTTGCGGCCTAGATGCCTACTTGAACGGCGATACGGATACGGCAAGGTCGCTTGCGAGACAGAATGCAGAGATGTTCAGGGCGGCGGGCGCGAAGACGATTCTGACCAGCTGCACCGGCGGCGCCTGGATGCTGAGGAACTACTCGGCCCTCGGCCTCGACCACGGCTGCGAGGTAATGCACGTTGCCGAGTTTCTGGCCCAGATGCTGGACGGGGTCCGGCTACCTTCTGGAACCGCAGTCTGGCCGTCTTCCGCGATCGCTCCTGACGGGACGACGGAGCGCTTCGAGCTCTCGAGGCTCGGCAAGATCGCAGGACCAGACGTCATTGAGCTCGCAAAGAGTGATGCGGCCTGGGTAGGCTGCGAGGTCGATGGCTGGCTCCCGAAGGATGCAGACACAAGAGAACGAATTGACCAACTGATTGAAAAGGCCACCGAGGCGGGCTGCGAGCGTATCCTGACGCTCAGTCCCAGAAGCCTTATGAGCTTAAAGTTCGTGATGAGGCCGGACTCCTGGGTCAAGAGCGGCATAAAGGTCGAGGACCTCGTGGTGCACCTTGCAGGACTTATCGAAGCGAGCAGCAAGTGAGCAGGTTCAGAATAAGCGCTCATCCGATTCTCGACGTCCCGAAGATCGAGGAGTTCACGTTCACTTTTAACGGCGAGGCTCTCCGCGCAAGGCGTGGCGAGGTGATCTCGTCAGCTCTGTTCGCCAACGGCATTAGAATCTTCGGGCACCACCCTAAGGATAACGCTCCGCTGGGCATTTTCTGCGCCAACGGGCAATGCTCACAGTGCATGGTGATAGCTGATGGCGTGCCCGTCAAGGCGTGCATGACGCTTGCCCGGGAGGGGATGATAGTTATGAGTTGCGACGGGATGCCCGAGCTACCGGCAGCGGACAGCCCAGTTGCCTTCGGCGAAGTGGAGACGGTGCAAACTGATGTCTTGATTGTCGGCGGCGGGCCATCGGGGCTCTGCGCCGGCATAGAGCTCGGCCAGCTCGGCATCGAGACGCTCATCGTCGATGACAAGGAGGAGCTTGGCGGCAAACTCAGCCTTCAGACGCACGCCTTTTTCGGGTCGATGGATGACTGTTTCGCTGGGACCAGGGGACACGAGATCGGCCACATTCTCTGCGAGCGGGTCGCGCAGTTCGAGTGTGTTAAGACCTGGACAGGCGCAACGGCCGTCGGCGTTTTTGCAGACAAAAGAGTCGGTGTGCAGCATCGTTCGCGCTATGTTCTGGTCCACCCGAAGGTCATTCTTATCTCAACCGGCGCAAGGGAGAAAAACCTCGCGTTCCCCGGCTGCGATCTGCCCGGAGTTTACGGCGCCGGCGCATTCCAGACTCTTGTCAACCGTGACCTCGTCCGCCCCACAGACCGCCTATTCATAGT